>JBEBBR010000176.1:0-5958 GCA_041158285.1 Actinomycetota bacterium | reverse complement strand
GTAGAGCAGGGAACTCATCGATTGGTTCGCATTTCGCCATTCGACAACCAAGGTCGACGTCAGACGTCGTTTGCTGGTGTGGAAGTTATCCCTGTTGTCGAACAAACCGACTCCATCGATATTCCAGACGACGAAATTCGAGTTGATGTGTATCGATCCTCAGGTCCTGGTGGTCAGGGTGTTAACACGACAGACTCTGCAGTGCGGTTGACACACATTCCGACCGGAATTGTGGTCTCATGCCAAAACGAGCGGTCCCAGATTCAAAATAAGGCCACCGCGATGGTGGTGCTCCAAGCAAAGCTCCTTGAGCGCACCCGCCAAGAAGAGCAGGCCAAGATCAACGCGTTGAAGGGCGATTCCGCCGGTTCCTGGGGAACACAGATGCGTAACTACGTCCTGCACCCGTACCAAATGGTCAAAGACGCCCGCACTGAAATGGAGACCGGTAACACCTCGTCGGTGTTGGACGGCGAAATCGATGAATTCATCGAAGCTGGAATTCGGTGGCGCAAGAACACACAATCCTGACGTAATTGTCCGTTTTGTGCCGAATTTGACCTGTGTTAATCGCGGCCTAAAGTCCGATCTCAACCTAGACTGTCCACAGTCCAAACACCCTATTCCCCAAGGTGCTGCTGCGTGATCCGTTTTGAAAATGTAACCAAACTCCACAAAGGTGCGAGTCGTCCCGCATTGCGGGATGTCACAGTCGATATCGAAAAAGGCGAGTTCGTCTTTCTCGTCGGCGCATCCGGATCTGGTAAGTCAACCTTCCTTCGCCTTTTGCTGCGCGAAGAGCGTCCCACCTCGGGAACTATTTGGGTAGCTGGCAAGGACCTCACCAAATTAGCTGGATGGAAAGTGCCAGTGCTTCGCCGCCAACTCGGCTGCGTTTTTCAAGACTTCCGACTTCTTCCAAACCGTACAGTCGCTGGAAATGTTGCCTTCGCCCTTGAGGTGATCGGCCGTCCAGCTGACGAAATCAAACGAGTTATCCCCAACGTCCTAGAACTAGTTGGACTTGAAGGTAAAGAAGATTCATACCCCAACGAAATCTCTGGTGGTGAACAACAACGTGTAGCTATTGCACGTGCAATCGTCAACCGCCCACAGGTTTTGATCGCTGACGAACCAACCGGAAACCTCGACCCCGAAACTTCCATCGGCATCATGAAACTTCTCGATCGCATCAACCGCATTGGAACCACAGTGGTCATGGCAACCCACGATGTTGCAATCGTGGACCAGATGCGCAAGCGCGTTATCGAAATCGAAGATGGCCGAGTGGTTCGCGACCAAGCTCGCGGTGTCTACGGATCAGGAGCCTGACATGCGCGCTGGATTTGTTTTCTCCGAAGTTACTACCGGACTTCGTCGCAACGTCACATTGACGCTTGCAGTTGTGATCACTGTTGCAGTGTCTCTCACTTTGTTTGGTTCAAGCCTTCTCGTTCGCGCCCAGGTGCAAGAGATGAAGGACTATTGGTATGACCGAGTTGAGGTTTCCATCTTCTTGTGTGGTGACATCAGTGATGTTCCTTCATGTGCATCAGGTGCTGTAACCGAAGAAGAAAAAGACCAAATCAAACAAGATTTGCGTGACTTCAAACCTCTTGTCCAAAAAGTGTATTTTGAATCTAAAGCTGAAGCGCTTCAACGATTCAAAGAACAATTCAAAGATTCACCTCTTGCAGAGAATGCAACTGAAGATCAGATGCCTGAATCTTTCCGAGTAAAACTTTCTGATCCAACACAATTTTCAGTTGTGGCTGCAGCCTTCATGGGTCGCCAAGGCATCGAAGAAGTTCGCGATCAACGACAGTCACTTGATCGACTATTCAAAGCATTGTCAGGTTTGCAAAACATTGCACTTGCAGTTGCGGCGGTCATGTTGTTGGTGACTGGCTTGTTGATTTCAAACACCATGCGCGTCGCTGCATTCAGCCGTCGTCGTGAGACATCAATCATGCGACTTGTTGGTGCAAGTAATTCTGCGATTCAGTTGCCTTTCCTTCTTGAAGCGGCGGTTGCTGCTTTGATTGGAACAATCGTTGCACTCGGACTACTTGCGGCTGGCAAGTATTACTTGATCGACAACACTCTTGCCTCAACATTTACTTTCACCACGTTCATCGGTTGGGATTCAGTTATCACGTTGATTCCTACTTTGATTTTTGTAGGTGTTGGTCTTGCGATCGCTTCAGCACTGCTTACTTTGCGGAAGTACCTCAAGGTTTGATCATGACTAAAAAGAACCTAACTTCCCTCGGGATGGTCCTTGCATTAGTGAGTGCACTAGCTGCACCCGCTATTGCATTGACGCCATTCGCAGGTTCTGGAAATATCAATAATCAAATCGAGCAAGCAGGCGAAGATCTCGACAACGCGAATGCCACAGTCAAGAAAGCAATGAAGGATTACCGCCAAGCTGCAGCAAATCTTCCTGCTGCCGAAGCGGCTTTGAAGAAGGCAAAAGCTGCATTGGCTGTCGCGCAAGCAGCAGACAAAAAGGCTTCGACGGAACTCAAAATTGTTTCCAACAAAGCTGATGTTGCGGAATTGAATCTTTCTGAAACTCAGACCGAACTTGGTTCACAAAAGATCGAAGTAGCAAAGCTCATTCGTGCTGTGTATCGCCAGGGTCCAATGTCTGAACTTTCCATTGTGCTTGGTGCCGAAACTCCTATGGATCTCACGGCACGACTGGTGACACTCTCCAAATGGAATGCCAATAAGCAGGCATTGATCACTGGACTTATTAAATCTAAAGAAGATTTGTCACAGCAGGCAAAAGAGCTTGCAACCATTGAATCTGAAAAAGCTAAGAAGAAAGCGGCTGCAGAAGCAATCGTTCTCGATGCCAAAGCCGCAGCTGCTGTTGCTGAAGCTGCTCAGCAAAAAGTGAACAAGATTGTTGCTAAGAAACAAGCCTCACTCAAAATTGCTTTGAAACATCGTGACGCGGTGAAGAAACGTTATGCGGCTCTCAAGAAAGAGCAAGCGCGTCTTAAGAAACTTGCTCAGAACACTGGCAACATCGGTAAAGACTTGCATGACAATGATGATTTGTTGTGGCCAGTCACTGGTGCTCGAGTTACGCAATACACAGGCCCACGTATTCATCCGGTTTATGGTTACCGCTCTTGCCACACGGGTATTGACCTAGGTGCTTCATCTGGAACATCCATTAAGTCGGCTGAAGATGGTGTGGTTGCATCTGTACAGAACGTAGACAGCGGTCCTTACGGCAAGTACACCTTGGTTTATCACGGTGATGGCATTTCGACGTTCTATGCGCATCAAAGTTCGATTCAGGTCGAAAAGGGAGACAGCGTCAAACGTGGTGAAGTGATTGGTCGCGTAGGTTCGACTGGCTGGTCAACCGGTGCTCACCTTCACTTTGAAGTGCGCGTCAAAGGAACTCCGTACAACCCTATGGGTTGGTTCGGCGGATCTAAAACGAAAGTTAGTTGCGTCGACTAGTAGTCTGACACCGTTATGCCACGCGAAACAGGGCGAAAGCTCATAGCCCAGAACAAAAAGGCGCGCCACGACTTCTCTATTGATGAAGTATTCGAGGCGGGCCTTGTTCTCGTTGGCACTGAGGTGAAATCTTTACGTGAAGGTCGCGCGTCGCTCGTTGATGGTTTTGCCATGGTGGATGGCGGCGAGATCTTTTTGCACAATGTTCACATCCCCGAATACAACATGGGAACTTGGACAAACCACGAACCTCGACGCAAACGCAAGTGTCTTTTGCATCGAGACGAAATTCGCAAAATTTCCATCGCGGTTCAGCGTCAGGGATTCACTCTTGTACCTCTAAGTTTGTATTTCAAAGATGGCAAAGTGAAGGTTGAAATTGGTTTGGCTCGTGGTCGCAAGACTCATGACAAACGCCATGCCATCGCTGAACGTGATGCTTCTCGCGAAATTGCGAGGGCTCAAGGTCGTCGCTCTAAAGGTATGGATTGATCTAGACACATGAAAATAAGGAATTTCTCTCGAGCGACAATTTTGAGTTTAGTTATTGGTTCCTTTGCCCTTATAACAATGGGCGCATACGCGGTCACGGGTAACTTGCCTTTTGCAACTAATGATATTGAAAAGTTGAATACGGAAAGTTCAGCACCACAAGAGCAACCAAGTTTTGATCCAAAGGTAGATACGGAAGAAGATGATGCGCGAAAGTTAGAAGAGAAAATAGTCAATTCCACTCCAACAACTTCGAGTGAAGTGAGGCTTCCAAAGCTCAAATTCTCCGGGGAAGTTTCAAATGGAGTGTTCAACGGAATCTTGTCAGTCGATATGAACCGCAGCAACATGCCGCTGTCACTCCTGATTATCAACGTCAGTGCAAGCGGAATTTTGGAAGATAATTCAACGTTCCGTGCCTGGGTGCCAAATTCCGGTGACTATGAATTCAACGTCAACATCATTGAATCTATAGATTTTCCTATCGTTGTGGATCTGAATAAAGTTCGCACCCAATGGGAAAACCCTGATTTTCGACCTAATGGACTTGCTGTAACCAGCATCGATTATTCGAGAATAGAAATTTCAGTTCATCCCAGCTACATGGACCCTGAGTTTGGTTTGACAGGTCAAGAGGGCATTTCAACAATGGTTTCATTCGAATAGATCAGTTTTCGGGAATAAGTTCAAACCTCTTTACGTTGTCATCTGTCGGTGAGCAGCGTTAGTCTGCGCACGCAAGAACAACTAAATAGTGGACAACACTCCACACCCCTCTGGGGGTGAACGGTTTCGACGGTGATCGTCGAGACGGGAGAAGCGGGCCGAGAAGCCGTGGTGATCTCGTTAATCCACCTACGGAAAATATAAGTGCCAATTCACAGCGCACTGACTTCGCTCTCGCTGCTTAAGCAGTAGAGCCTTAAAAAGTCCGGAAAGCCACCTTTGCTATCGGGGTGGGCCTTTCCGTCGCTAGATAGCTCACCAATTGACTCGGTCGCGGGGTCAGGCGGAAAAACAAACAGTGACTTTGACTGCGTAACCTCACGGGCCTAAAGGATTGAGGTAGTCGAGAACGCGTTACATAGGCTGCGCCCGGAGAAGACCCTGATCTATGTCATCGGACCCGAGTTCGATTCTCGGCACCTCCACAAACAAAACGACCTCGGCTTTATGCCGGGGTCTTTTTTGTTTGTGTGTGAGTTTGTTCTGTCGAGAATCGGGAAGAGCGACCCCAGTGGGGTCGCGATGGCGCCTCGGCACCCATCTTAAATTTACGGATTCGACCAATTAGTCGTTCGATTGTGTCGGTGGGAGCGTCGTAGACGCGAACACCTCCACAAATGTAAAAGACCTCCCAGTGTTCTGGGGGGTCTTTTGTATTTGTTCAAGAGATATTGTCGAGAATCGGGAAGAGCGACCCAAGTTGGGTCGCGATGGCGCCTCGGCACACCTCCCTAATTTAGGAACTCGACAACGTAATCAATTGACTGTGTCGGTGGGAGCGTCGTAGACGCGAACACCTCCACAAACACCCCGTCCAGTTCTAATTGAGCGAACAATCCAGCGATGCGTCAGTTCTTCAAGCCTTGCTGTTTGCTGGAATTCTCACTGTCGAAGCGCGAAGCCAATTCGTTGGTTACCGAGAAATGGCCGCACAACTCAATGTCGACTCTCGCAAGCAAGTTGCACGTCGACGTTAGTCGAGATGAACATCTGCACTGGGCATTACAAGAGATCGATAACTTCGCCGTTAGCGATGGCTCGAATTTCATCAAGTCCAATTGAATCCAAAGACTCAACTCGATTTCGACCTGGCGCTGCAGGGATTTCAACCAAGAACTTAACGGCCAAAACTTTGGCGCCAGCTGCTTCGGCAGATTTCACACCGGTTGGCGAATCCTCAATCGCAACACAGTGAGCGATATCCACTCCGAGTTTTTCGGCAGCGACAAGATATGGCTCTGGATGTGGTTTGCC
>JBEBBR010000175.1:0-4957 GCA_041158285.1 Actinomycetota bacterium | reverse complement strand
TGGGCCGCATTTGGCAACCAAGCTTTGACCAGCCCACTTGGGGGCAGTTTTGAAGGTGCCGACGCCTTGGGACGATTACTAATCATTGGAGGCTACGTTTACATCACATTACTGGTCACGGTAGGTGTTGCTTTCCTCATGAGCGTGGTGACAGATGTGCCACTGGGCGCGGTCGGCACCGCCGTCATGATCGTCATTATTAGCGGAATTCTGGATGCGATTGAGGCACTCGGTTCCCTCCGTGAATGGTTGCCAAGCCATTACAGCAGATCTTGGACTGACAGTTTGAACTCTGTAATAAACTGGGCAGGTATGGCACGGGGAAGTGCTTATGCCCTAGTGGTATTTGCAGCTCTCGTCGGCATTGCATTCCTGAAATTCGATCGCAAGGACATAACTTCTTGACCTCACATTCCAAAGTCAACAGCTTGCTGGCATCGATCATCGCCGCAAGTTCTTTGGTAATTGGTTGTCTCGTTGTTTCGGCGCCTCCTGCACAAAGTGTCGAACCGAATCAGCTTTCTTTAAGCGCACTCGCACAAAAGTCAGTCGTTGGTAATAATTTCAGAGTCATCAAAAAAGTTGCAAGTAACAAGGAATATGCAACTTTTAGTATTCGTTACAAAAGCGGCGATTTCACAATCTCGGGATTGATGAGCGTTCCACATGGCCCTGGACCTTATCCAGCTGTTGTCATCGGACATGGCTATGCGGACGTCAACGTCTACAAATCTGGAGATGGTTTCACGAAGGAACGTGATTACTTGGCGCGTGCTGGGTTCTTGGTGTTACACACTGACTACCGCAACCATGCCCACAGTGATGATGATCCAAACAATGTGACCAACCTTCGTCTTGATTACACCGAAGACGTCATTGCAGCTGTACAGGCTTTGAAGAACTCAGACATCACTCGAGTTGATAGATCTCATTTTGTCTAATTTGGTCGCACAATGGGCGGTGGCATCGGATACAACCTTGCGGTTGCAGCACCAAATCTCTTTGATGCGTTAGTTATTTTCTCCCCAGTCAGTGCCGACTACGTAGACAATTTCAATCGCAACGGCCGCAATCGAAGTGCAATTCGAATTCCGATCGTTAACAAATACGGATTACCTGAAGACAACCCTGAGTTTTGGACAGGCATCTCCCCTATTTACCAACTCAATACAATTCAAGACCCAGTGCTGGTTCATCATGGAACAGCTGACACAACTTGCCCGATTGAGTGGACTCAAGCCGCAGTTGAAGTTTTAAACCAATCTGACCAGCGAGTTGTGTTTCATGTCTACAAAGGTGAAGTTCACATTTTCAAGAAACGGTGGAAGCTGTCAATGAAGCGAAGTGTCAATTTCTTGAAGACAGAGATCGCAAAAGCAAGTTTGTAATGAAACTTTTTTAGTTTCACAAGTTCTACTCCATTAATTATTTCTAGATCCTTTCACTTTAGGTGTCTCAACGTTTAAGGTTGCGTCACTTGTGTGTGCGCACTCGTTTACCGAACCTATGTGACCGAGATCTGCACTTGAAAGCTCTCATGTGGCATACCTATGAGAGGCAATCATGAAAATCCAATTCATACCCAGACTTGTAAAACTTTTAGTTATATCGCTAGCAACTTTGGGGATATCTGCAACGCCCGCTTCTGCTGTCGGCTATGTTTGCGCGGCAGATTCTTCGCAGATTTGCGCTCCTATCTCTGCACTGACATTCACTACGAACGGGATTCACAGCCCCATCTCATCCGGACTGGCTAGTGCAAATCCTGCGGCTACGAGATTTAATTTCGCTTTCCGCTCTGACGCGAATACTTCAGGTAAATACCTAACTGTTCACTTTTTCGATATCACAAGTGGAATGCATCTTTTACCTGTAATCGGCGATCCAAATGCCAGCACAGGTTGTGCAGCTTCTGGTGCAACCGGAAAGAACTGCATCATAAAAGCTAACTCACTTGGTTCTGCTTCTTTTTCGATAACCATAATGAACTCATCGATCGGTAAGTCATTCAGCTACCAAATCATGGGTCCAGCTGGATTTGCCTCTAGCGCGGTAAATGTGATGTTCACAAAAACGGGATCAAACAGCCAGCCTGCTGGAACCTGCACAGCAGATCGAATGAAAGTTTGTACTCCAATATCTAATGTTGGAATGACTCTTGAAAACAAGAACGTCAAAGTTACGTATGCGGTAGATGGAACTGGGACAGCAACAATTGGCACTAGCTCCTCGCTAATCAATTTCATTTATTCTTCGAATACTGAGTACGCATACAAGTGGGCCTTTATAAAATTTCTCAATATTTCTTCTGGCATAACAATTTCTCTCGACTCTGGGGATCCCACTTTAAGTACGGCTTGTGAAGCACAGGATGCAAACTTCAATGGATGTCGAATTCGCCTTGATGCAAACGGTTCTGCAAGCTTTATGGTCACAGTTGCAGGTAATCAAATTGGGAAAAATTTCCAATATGAGATTAGCGGCCCAAACTACGATTCGAAAACCGTCACGGTGGGGTTTGCAGCTTCTCCCGTGTTTAGCGCGAATGGAGGAAGTCTTGGGTCGGCTACAGTCACGGGAGCAAAGAGCATGGTCAAGATTCTTGTACTTAGTTCCAAAGGGCAAAAAGTTTCTGTGGTTATTGGATCAGGACCGAAAATCGCATTTGTACCTGAAAGCAATTTTGAAAGTTACTACTTCCCAAGAACTAAAGGGTCCGTGAAAGTAGTCGTCACCATTGGAACAACAAAGATTACAAAAACGATCAAAATAACTTAGGAGTTAAACAGCAGGTCGTATCTACGAAAAGTTTCGTCCTGAACCCAACCACGTTTTTCGTACAGTGCCTGAGCTGTGAGATTGTCATGAGCAGTGCGCAAGAACACACGCGTCGCTCCAGCATCCTGAGCAGCAGTCTCTGCGGTATCCATCAAAAGATCCGCTATGCCATGACGTCGATAATTTGGATCTACAAATAAGTCGTTGAGTAACCAAATAGTGCTAAGCGACACTGTGGAGAATGTTGGGTAGATCAAAGTGAATCCGACTGCACGGATATTGAGTTCTTCGACATAGTTTGCAAGAAAAATGATTGCTTCGTCATTTGTGATTCGCTGCTCAAGGAATTCTGAGACTTCTTCACTTCGCTCTTGCTTATAAAAAGCGCGATATTGGTGAACCAGTTCAGTAAGTTCTGGCAGCTCAACCTTGGTAGCTCGTGAAATTGAAATCATGATCAACGACCCGCAGTCACGCGACGAGCACGATCGTATTGTGGGTTCCAATCAATGACCTGTCCTAATTCTTCAGCCACCTCAATTGCCCAATGTGGATTTCGCAAGAAATTGCGACCGATCATGACAGCATCAGCTTGTCCAGAAGAAATAATTTCCTGTGCCTGCGTTGCACTTGTAATTAGACCAACTGCGCTAGTCGCAACTCCCGCAGATTTAATTGCAGCGGCAAATGGCACTTGAAAACCTGGGCCAGCTGTAATGGCTGCCCCATGCACATTTCCGCCACTTGAGATATCCATGAGTTCGACACCAAGATTCTTAAGGATCAGGGAAAGTTGAATGGACTCATCAAGGGTCCAACCACCTTCAGTCCAATCTGATGCAGAGATTCGAACAAACAAAGTTTGTGACTCACTGAACTCCGCGCTTACAGCCTTCACTGTTTCAACTAAGAACCTAATTCGATTTTCGAAACTTCCACCATATTCATCAGTTCGAGTGTTACTCAAAGGCGAGAGGAATTGATGAAACAAATATCCATGAGCGGCGTGAATCTCGACGATATCAAAGCCGACGTCACGAACTCGAATTGCTGCAGCCACAAAATCTTGAGTAAGGGATTGAATTTCATTCACTGAGAGTTCGCGTGGTGCGGGCATTCCAGAATATGCAACGGCACTGCACGAAACTGTTTGCCAACCTCCCTGTGAAGCATCTGCTACTCGGTGATCACTCCACGGAATTCCAGCGGATGCTTTGCGTCCTGCATGTGCGAGTTGAATTCCGATTGCTGTGTTGTTGGAATGGGCGAAATCAACAATTGGCCGAAGTGACTCTGCGTGAGCATCGCTCCACAAGCCGAGACATGCGGGGGTGATGCGACCTTCGGGGACAACACCTGCAGCCTCCACCATGATCAAACCAGTGCCGCCTTGGGCGAAAGCTCCGTAATGGACTTGATGCCAGGAATTAGCCATTCCATCAACAGCTGAGTATTGGCACATCGGACTCACCCAAAGTCGATTCTTTAAGGTGAGGTTCTTGAACTTAATTGGATCGAAGAGGGAATTGCTCATGAGTGGAGCATAGAGAGAGCAGAGCGTGACTGGGTTTTGAGTTGAGAAGGGACTACGTCAGTAATCTCTGGAATGGCAGTTCCGGTTCCAGAGGGCGGCATGATCGCGACTTTGTCGCGATGAGGGCCGCCTCGGGGACCCGATAAATCCCAGTGGGATCTATCTCTCAAATCCAGAGGGCGGACCAACTTCGTTGGGCCGCCTCGGGGATTTGAACCCCGGACCTACGCATTACGAGTGCGTTGCTCTACCCCTGAGCTAAGGCGGCGCGCTGAGCGCAGGCGAATTCTACTTGGGCTTGAATTCTGCATTAACCCTCTCACCGATGCCATCCTGATTTATGCTTGAGATATGGCAATCAATCTGACTCCCGAGGAGTTCACCGAAGTTTTCGGCGCTCATGACCCAACTCAGCATCAAGCTGAGGCCGCAGAACGCTGGGGCTCAACTGATGCCTACAAGCAGTCTGAACAACGCACTTCGCAATACTCAAAGGACGACTGGCAGCGCGCGCAGAATGAAGCCGAAGCGGTTGTTAACCAATTCATCGTCGCCATGAATGCTGGTTTGCCCGCATCAAGTCCAGAAGCCAAAGCAGCAGCCGAAGCTCACCGCCTCAACATTTCAACCTGGTACTACGACTGC
>JBEBBR010000174.1:0-4666 GCA_041158285.1 Actinomycetota bacterium | reverse complement strand
CATTTATTGTGGTGGCGGGTTCTTTGTTGCGACAGGAGAGTATTGATGACAACTTCGCAGATCACTGTGAACGATGTTTCGCTTGAGATCGCACATGATGCACTGCCAAGTTCAGGTCCGTTGCCGCAAGACATCGTGGTTGGTCCAGGCGGTGCATCACGCACTTTGCTTACTCTCACTCCTCGTTCACATTGTGCACGCGCGTGGGATGTGGGATGTGGCAGCGGAGTGCAAGCAGCATTTGCTGCAACACATTGCGACACGGTCATCGCCACTGATATTGATCCACGTTGTCTCGAATTAACTCAGAAAACTGCAAAACTCAATGACCTCACGATCGAAACTCGATTGGGGTCATTTGCACAACCAGTTGCAGGTGAACTGTTCGACCTCATCATTGCCAACCCACCTTTCGTCATGGGCAATGTCACGTCACTCACGCATCGGGAATCTCCGCGACCAGCTGACAACCTCACTGCAGAACTTCTGCAAACACTGCCAACTCATCTAAATCCCGGCGGCTTAATGGTGATGGTGACTGCATGGCTAGAACGAGAAGGTCTACATTGGGAGGACGCGATCACACAGTGGCTTCCACGCGACTGCAATGTGTGGGTGGGACTACGCGATCTGCAAAACATCGATGCATACGTCGACACCTGGCTGGCTGATGCCGGCCTTACCGACCCGCAGATACGTACCCAATGGATCGCAGCAATGCATCAATGGCAGGCAACCGCTGTGGCGTTTGGCTGGATTGTGGTGTGGCGCCCCGTTGCACCAACCGCCGAACCGTGGATTCGCGCCGAGGATGTTCGTTTCGCTGTCTCGCTACCTTCGGGCGATGAAGTGCTGCAGCGCCTCCAAGATGCAGATCACAGTGAACGACTCTCTGCCATAGACATGCTCACCGGAACGTATCGGAGCACCCAAAAACAGAGCTGGCGAGGTGATCTTGGGGTTGATGGACTCATCCTTGCCCTACGTGAAAAGCTCGATTCCGGGCTAACTCTCACCGATGCGGTCGACCTCGTCGCCGCAGATTTCCACGTTGACCCTGACGATCTGATGATTCACGGGTTGGCTGGCCTCAAAACCATGGTGGATCTTGGTCTGCTGACCCCAGCTGACACGCCGATTTGAGCGTGAATTACCCCCTGCATTTGACAGAAGGACCCCTTTTCGGGAGAAACTAAATATAGGTATACGCCAAAAGGGCTCAGAATCCACTGAGTCGAAGGCAACTAAAGAACGGACAAAACCGACACAATGAGTAAGCCTGGAACCCGTTTGGTGATCGTCGAATCTCCAGCCAAGGCCAAGACCATCGAGAAGTACCTCGGTGAAGATTTTGTGGTTCGCGCTTCCGTCGGACATATTCGCGATCTCCCACACGGTATGGCCGAAGTGCCAGCCGAATTCAAGGGGATGCCTTGGGCTGAGATCGCCATTGATGTTGATGGCAACTTCGATGCGATTTATATCGAAGACCCAGATAAGGCCAAACTCATCGCAGATCTCAAGCGAGCTCTCAAAGACGCCGATGAACTTCTCCTCGCAACAGACGAGGACCGCGAGGGTGAAGCAATCTCGTGGCACCTGCTCGAGATGTTGAAGCCAAAAGTTCCGGTGCACCGCATGGTGTTCCACGAAATCACCAAAGAAGCCATCGCCGAAGCGGTCGCCAATCCACGTGACCTCGACATGAACCTCGTCGAAGCCCAAGAAGCTCGTCGCAAGGTTGACCGACTTTTTGGTTACAAGATTTCTCCAGTGCTGTGGCGCAAAGTGAAACCACGTTTGAGCGCCGGTCGTGTGCAATCTGTTGCAGTTCGTCTCGTCGTCGAACGTGAACGTGAACGTATTGCATTCATCACTGCTGGCTACGCAGATATTTCTGCAGTCCTAACTCCTGGTTTTAAGGCGCAACTTCATTCGATCAACGGCACTCGTATTGCTGAAGGCAAGTCTTTCGACGACCACGGTGTACTGACTGCCAAGAATGTTGTACTACTCACTCTGGCTGATGCAGAGAAACTCGTGACCGCACTTGAAGGTCAACCTTTCACTGTTACGTCAATCGATCAAAAGCAACAAAGCAAGAAGCCACCAATTCCATTTACAACTTCAACTTTGCAACAAGAAGGTGGAAAGAAATTCCGCTGGAGTTCAAAGCGCACGATGGATTTGGCACAGGATTTATATGCACGAGGTTTCATTACCTACATGCGTACCGACTCACCAAACTTGTCTGAGCAAGCAACCAATGCAGCTCGCAAACAAGCAGAACAACTTTTTGGTCGCGATCATCTATCTGAATCTCCACGACGTTTTGGTGCGAGCTCAAAAGGTGCACAAGAAGCACACGAAGCAATTCGTCCAGCTGGTGAAACTTTCCGCACACCTCAGGAAGTTGCTAGTGAACTGCATGCAGATTCAATGCGACTCTACGAATTGATTTGGCGTCGCACCCTTGCATCACAGATGGCAGATTCACGTGAAGCCACCACTACAGCAACAATTCAGGTCAATGCAACATCAGGTGAACTTGCAGAGTTCCGTGCAAGCGGCACTGTCGTGTTGTTCCCAGGATGGCGTGCTGCGTATGACGTAACGCGTGATGAAGAAGACGATGAAAACTCAGAGAAGCGCCTTCCTGCATTGACAGAAGGTCAGTCACTCACGGCTGAAGAGATTTCTCCAAGTGGACATGAAACAAAACCACCTGCACGCTTTACTGAACCAACTTTGATCAAACGCATGGAAGAACTCGGCATTGGTCGACCTTCGACGTATGCATCAACCATCTCGGTGATTCAGGATCGCGGTTATGTAACCAAACCAAAGGGTCCAGCGCTTGTTCCATCGTGGCTAGCAATGTCTGTGATTTTGCTTCTCGAAACATACTTCCCTGAGTTGATTGACTATGACTTCACAGCTCGCATGGAAGCAAAGCTCGACCTCATCGCTGAAGGTTCAGCATCCCAATTGCAAACTCTCAAAGATTTCTATTGGGGTGGAGCCGAAGATTTCCCAGGTCTTACCAAGTTGCTCGAAAACTGGGGTGACATCGATGCTCGTGCGATGGCATCTATTCCAGTCAAAAATTCAGATGCGGTAGTTCGTGTCGGACGTTATGGCGCATACCTTGAACGCGGTGAAGCCAAAGCCAACATTCCAGATGGTTTAGCGCCAGACGAAATCACTGCAGAAAAAGTTGAAGAACTTTTCAATGCACCAAGTGGTGAACGTGAACTCGGTGTTCATCCAGATAGCGGCTACACGATCGTCGCAAAAACTGGTCGCTTCGGTCCGTATGTCACTGAAATTTTGCCTGAAGGAACCAAAGTCAAAGGTCGCGGCGCCATCAAAGCTAAGACTGCATCGATTTTCAAAGCAATGAATTTTGATGAAGTTGATTTAGAAATCGCATTGAAGTTGATGTCGCTGCCACGTTCACTCGGTAACGATCCTGACGGCAATGAGATCACTGCGCAAAACGGTCCATTCGGTCCATACCTTCGCCGCGGAACTGACAGCCGGACTTTGCCATCCGAGGAATCAATCTTCACTGTGACGATGGATGAAGCTTTGGCTTTGTATGCGCAGCCAAAAACCCGTGGACGCGGTGTCGCAAAAGAACCGCTTGCAAGTTATGGAAACGATCCAGTCTCGGGTCAGCTCATCACGTTGCGCGAAGGTCGCTTCGGTCTTTATGTCACTGATGGCGAAACCAATGCGTCCCTGCGGACCACTGACACTGCCGAAAGTATGACTCCAGAACGGGCGGTGGAACTGATCTCAGACCGCCGCGAACGTGGGCCTGTGGTCAAGAAGAAGTCTGCTCGGAAGGCGCCGGCCAAGAAGGCAGCCGCTCCAGCCATCGCCAAAACTGTGGTCAAGAAGGCCGCTGCCAAGAAGGTGGCCAAGAAAGCTGCAGCCAAAAAGACCGGCGTGGGGACCACCAAAAAGTCCTCGTAACGCCTGTCCGACCTCTGCTCTAGGCTTGCCATCACTATGACAGGTCTGTTCATTGCCTTTGAGGGCGGAGATGGTGCGGGTAAATCCACCCAAGCGACTTTGCTGCAGGCTGCACTCACTGACGCTGGTCACACTGTCGTTGTGACACGCGAACCTGGTGGCTCACCTATCGCCGAGAAGATTCGGCAAGTGGTTTTGGATGTTGCCCACGCTGGTCTCAATGATCGATCTGAAGCTTTGCTGTTTGCCGCATCGCGAGCAGAACATGTCGCCAAAACTATTCGGCCTGCGTTGAGTCGCGGCGAGATTGTCATTACCGATCGATACATGGATTCTTCGATTGCTTACCAAGGAATCGCGCGCGGACTAGGGCTCGAAGAGATTCAAAACCTCAACCTCTGGGCCACCGAAAATCTGGTTCCGGATCTCACAATTTTGCTTGATGTCGAGACCTCAGCCGGACTTGGTCGCGTTGAAGATCCAAATCGTCTCGAAGAAGAATCAGCAGATTTTCACACTCAAGTTCGCGCAGCCTTTTTGACATTGGCTCACATGCATCAGGATCGTTACGTCGTAATTTCGGCAGCTGGTGATCGCCAGGATATTGCAGCGCAGATTCTTGAAGCCGTAACCCAAAAGTTGAATCGCGCATGACAATCTGGAACCGTTTAGTGGGACAGGCCAC
>JBEBBR010000173.1:0-9371 GCA_041158285.1 Actinomycetota bacterium | reverse complement strand
TTGGATTTGCCGCTTTTACTTCTCCAACTTCTGGTGGCCCAGGTAGTGACATGAATCTTGATTACTTGGTGCGCGAGACCGGTGGACTTTTGCATTTCTGGATTCTTGATCAATGGAGTGCGCAGGTATGACGATTCGTGATGACCTGCTGTCTCCTGGGTATGACCAATCCGACGAAGTTCGTTGGGTGTCCGAGCCTGCAAAGCGCAGCGACCGCACAGCATTCGCACGTGACCGTGCACGCATTTTGCATTCAGCTGGTCTTCGTCGATTAGCTGCAAAGACTCAGGTGTTGGTTGCCGGCACTGCCGACTTTCCGCGAACACGTTTAACTCACACTCTCGAAGTTGCACAGATCGGTCGTGAACTTGGTGCAGTGCTTGGATGTGACCCTGACTTAGTAGAAGTTGGATGTTTGGCTCACGATCTTGGACATCCACCTTTTGGTCACAACGGCGAAGAAGCTCTCAACCAGATTGCACAAGATGCAGGTGGCTTTGAAGGAAATGCTCAAACACTCCGAGTGCTGACTCGACTTGAATCAAAAACTTTTGATGCATCAGGAAATTCGGTGGGACTGAATCTCACTCGCGCAAGTCTTGATGCTGCCATCAAATATCCATGGTCACGCGAAATCAATTCATTCAAGTTTGGTTATTTCGAAGATGACAAAGCGGTTTTCGATTGGGCGCGCGAAGGCGCAATCCCTGATCGAAAATGTTTCGAGGCGCAGGTCATGGACTGGGCAGACGATGTTGCATACAGTGTTCATGATGTTGAGGATGCGGTCGTTGGTGGACATCTCTCATTAGTGGTGTTGTCATCGAAGACAGATCGAAGCGCGATTGCCCAACTCGCAGCAAGCGCATACATCTCAGCAGATGAAAACGAGATCTTCGCTGCAATGGATCGATTGTCAGCGCTGACGTACTGGCCAAATGACTTCACCGGTACCCAGCAATCATTAGCGGCCTTGAAGAATGCGACATCCCAACTCATCGGCAGATTCTGTGGAGCAGCGCAAACCGAAACCCGACGCCAGTTCGGGCAAGGCTTGTTGACTCGTTACAACGCTTCCTTGATGATTCCTCGTGAAGTCGAAGTTGAGGTTGCTGTACTCAAGACTCTCGCCAACCTATTCGTCATGCAACGCAGTGGCGCTAGTGAGATCTATGCTGAGCAGCAAGCAACCCTCACCTCGTTGGCTTCAGTCCTCATGGAACGCGAGGGGCAGGATCTCGAAACCTGGCTCAAGCCTGCATGGGAGAGTGCATCCTCAGATGCCACGAAGCTACGCGTTGTGATTGACCAAATTGCAAGCCTCACCGACTCCTCGGCTGTTGCCTGGCATCAGCGTTTGTGCACAAGAAACTGATTTTCACCCCTCTCACCTAAGATCGGCGCATGAGCAGAATTCGCGAGGCAGACATCAATGTCGTTCGCGAACGCTCGCGAATCGATGAAGTTGTGCGTGACTACGTCAACCTCAAATCAGCGGGTGGTGGCAGCCTCAAAGGCCTGTGTCCATTCCACGATGAGCGCTCACCATCATTCACTGTCACTCCATCCAAAGGTTTCTTTCACTGTTTTGGTTGCCAGGAGAGTGGTGATGTTTTCACCTTCATTCGCAAGATTGAAGGGCTGAGCTTTGTTGAGTCCATTGAGAAACTAGCCTCCAAATACAACATCACGTTGCACTATGAAGAATCTGGAGCTGCACCGGATCGTCAGGCTGGACTCAAGACGCGACTCATCGAAGCGCACCGAGCGGCAGCTGCTTTTTATGTTTCACAACTTGCAACACCCGGCGCAGAAGTTGGACGAGCTTTTCTTTTAGATCGCGGTTTTGATGCCGCTTCCGCTGCACACTTCGGTGTGGGGTTTGCCCCTAAGGGTTGGGATTCACTTCTTAAGCATCTGAGAACTCTTGGATTCAAAGATGACGAATTGCTAGCCGGAGGATTGCTATCCCAAGGTCAACGCGGAACATACGATCGTTTTCGCGGTCGATTGGTCTGGCCAATTCGTGACCTCGCTGGTGATGTAGTCGGGTTCGGTGCGCGCAAACTTTTCGACGATGACGAAGGCCCTAAATATCTCAACACACCTGAGACTCCGTTGTACAAAAAATCAAATGTTTTGTACGGTGTTGATTTGGCGCGCAAAGACATAGCTAAAAAACAACAAGCAGTCATTGTTGAGGGTTACACCGATGTGATGGCTTGCCATCTCGCCGGCATCACCACAGCGGTTGCTACGTGTGGAACTGCATTCGGAGGCGACCACATAAAAATCTTGCGCCGCTTGTTGATGGATTCTGATCAATTCTCGGGCGAAGTCATTTTCACTTTCGATGGTGATGCTGCTGGTCAAAAAGCTGCACTACGCGCATTCGAAGATGATCAGAAGTTTGTGTCACGAACTTTTGTGGCGGTCGAACCAACAGGTATGGACCCATGTGATCTACGCAAGAGCAAAGGTGATGCGGCACTTGCTCAATTGATTTCAAACAAAGTTCCTATGTTTGAGTTTGCGATCAAATCAACACTTGCTGATTTAGATCTCAATACAGCCGAAGGTCGCGTTGCTGGATTGCGAATGGCAGCACCTGTCATTGCACGAATCCGAGACACTGCATTGCGTCCGGAATATGCACGCATGCTTGCGGGTTGGTTGGGAATGGATCCCAAGGTTGTTAGTGATGCGATTGCGTCTGCTAAGTCTCAACCTGTTGCACCATCGCGACCTGTTTACTCCGCTCCTGATGAGGTTGAGGTCCAGGCTCCTCGTCCAGTTGCAGTGATGCCAGATCCACGTCGAGTCGAACATCGAGTTGAACGCGAAGCCCTCAAAGCAGTCATCCAACAACCTGAACTTGCAAGTGCTTGGTATGCGATTGTTGAAGATGCTGCATTTACTTTTGAACCATATCGAGCAGCTCATCAAGCTGTGATGACCACGTTGAATCAAATCGATCCAGCTGAAGTAGCAATTCATGTGTGGGTCGACACCATCATGGCTAGTGCACTTGATGATCAAGTTCGAACCACACTCTCTGCACTCCTTGTCGAACCACTCAATGTTGCGGTGGGTGAAACCTTCGAGCGCTATGTCACTGGGGTCATTGCCAAACTCCAAGAACTTGATGCGGTCCGGCGTATCCAAGATCTCAAGGGTCGACTTCAGCGACTCGATGCAGAGGCAGAACCGGATGCTCACTCCGCACTGTTCACCCAGTTGTTGGCCCTCGAGGCACACCGCCGCGCCCTGTCTGACCATGCTCGCGGTTTGTGAGATCTGCGGATAGGTGCCAATCGCGGGGGTGGTGTGGCATTTACCGCAATGCTTGGTATTCTTCGCCCGCTCGTGTGACCACAGCGATCCTGCTGGAAACGCGACATTCCCCTGTAGCTCAATTGGCAGAGCTCCCGACTGTTAATCGGGCGGTTATTGGTTCGAGTCCAATCGGGGGAGCACCCCAACCCCGCTGATGGCGGGGTTTCGTGCTTTTCGCAGACTCGTTCAAGCCCATGCGGGGGAATTTCAGCCCAGTTTGGGCAACCCTGAGATCTCTGGCACACTACGCCCCGTACTGAACGGACCCTCTAACCGTTCGGAGACACCCTTCGGGACCTGAAGTCATTGCACCCCCACGTGACTTTTGTTCCCATCCAAGCAATACACATGTGTAGGAGAACAACCACTCGTGGCTGTCAAGATCAAACTCAAGCGCCTGGGCAAAGTTCGTAACCCCCAGTACCGCATTGTCGTAGCCGATTCACGCACCGCTCGTAACGGTCGCTCAATCGAAGAAATCGGTTTGTACCATCCAAAAGAAGAGCCATCACGCATCGAGATCAACTCAGAGCGTGCACAGCACTGGCTCAAGGTCGGCGCACAGCCAACCGAAGCTGTTGAAGTTTTGCTCAAGATCACTGGTGACTGGCAGAAGTTCAAAGACCTTCCAGGAAAAGAAGGCACTTTGCGCGTAGCTCCACCAAAGGCTGACAAGTTTGCTGCATTCGCTGCTGCTGTTGCCGATGCTGCTGTCGCAAAAGAAGAAGCTGCTAAGGCTCCAAAACCAGCCAAGGTTGAAAAGGCTGAGAAGCCAGCTAAAGCAGAAGCAGTTGTTGAAGAAGCACCAGCCGCTGAAGCTGTAGCTGCGGAAGAAGTTGTCGTCGAAGAAGCTGCACCAGCAGCCGAAGCGACCGAAGCTCCTGCCGAAGAAGCTGCAGAGACCACGGAGGCCTGACATGCTCGAGGATGCTCTCGAGCACCTCGTGCGGGGCATTGTGGATCACCCAGACGACGTTGTCGTTCGAGTGCGTGCAAGTCGTGGCAATCGCGAAGGAAAGTTCAATCGCGAAGTTAAGACTTTTGAGGTCAAGGTAAATCCAGAGGATCTCGGACGTGTCATCGGACGTAATGGTCGCACCGCAACCGCACTTCGTACTGTGCTTGCAGCTTTGCAGCCAGGCCGTGGTGTTCGTATCGACTTTCTTGATACACACGAGCGTTAAATGGGTATGACCCGAGTTGTGGTTGGTCGCATTGGTCGGCCCCACGGCGTTCGTGGTGAAGTAACTATCGAAGTTCGCACCGACGAACCCGATCTGCGTTTTGCAGCGGGTTCGTCGTTGCTTATTCAAGGCGATGTACGTCCACCACTAGTTATTGATTCCACCCGTGACCATTCCGGGGTTTTGCAGATCAAATTCAAAGGTATTGATGATCGCACTGCAGCTGAATCTCTACGCAACCTCATTCTTGAGGCTTCAGTTGATGAAACCGAACTTCCTTTTGAAGAAGATGAGTATTACGACCGCCAACTCATTGGTCTTGCAGTTTTAGATAATCAAGATCAGGAGCTTGGCGAAGTTGCAGACGTTCTGCATCTTCCTGGACATGATGTTTTGAGTATTGTGCTTGAAAACGAAAAAGAAATCTTGGTTCCTTTTGTTGAGGAATTCGTTCCAGTCGTTGATATAGCTCAAGGATTGATTGTCATCACTCCACCTGAAGGTTTACTCGAACTTAACGAGTCAGCTGTGGATGAAAGTCAGACTCATGAAGATTGATGTTGTCTCGATTTTTCCGCAGTATCTAGAACCACTCAAACTTTCGTTGGTTGGTAAATCAATTCAAGATGGATTGATTGATCTAGGCATTCATGATTTGCGGGATGCCACTCACGATAAACATCACACGGTTGATGACACTCCCTATGGTGGAGGGCCTGGAATGGTGATGAAACCAGAACCGTGGGGTGAAACTCTCGATCCACTGATCGCGAACTCTCCGGATGCCATCATCGTGGTTCCAACTCCTAGTGGTGTTCGTTTCACCCAAGAAGTGGCTCAAGAACTATCAACCCAACAGCACCTGATTTTTGCCTGTGGTCGCTATGAGGGAATCGATTCGCGGGTCATGACTCATTACCGCACCAAGGTTCGGGTGCTCGAGGTCTCGGTCGGTGACTATGTACTCGCAGGTGGGGAAGCCGCTGTTTTGGTGATGGTCGAGGCCATTGCTCGCCTAATTCCGGGGGTACTCGGCAACGCAGAATCAGCGCGGGATGACTCATTTGCCCCCGGCGCGATGGCTCAGCTGCTCGAAGGACCGATTTACACCAAACCTCCTGTGTGGCGGGATTTAGGCGTTCCCGAGGTGTTGGTCAGCGGAAATCACGCCAAAATCGCTGCTTGGCGTCTGGAACAAGCTCAGCAGCGCACTGAGGAAAATCGCCCTGATCTCTTAGGCCCCGAGAGCACGATTTCCGCTTAAGGGTCAGTGTCTGGCACACTTCACCCTCGTTCGTTGCATTCGGTGAACGGTCCGCCACAGAGGACTACACCAAGAATGACTCCGAACTTCATCTAACGAGACTCCGCTAGACGATCTGTGGCGTATAGCGAGGAGAACTGAAATGCAGACTCTTGATTTTGTGAATGCCGCGTCATTGCGCACCGACATTCCTAACTTCCGCACCGGTGACACCCTCAAGGTTCACGTTCGCGTTATCGAAGGTAACCGCTCCCGTATCCAGGTATTCCAGGGCATCGTGATCGGTCGCCAGGGTGGCGGAATTGGTGAGACCTACACCGTTCGCAAGGTTTCCTTTGGTGTTGGTGTTGAACGTAAGTTCCCAGTGCACACCCCAATCGTCGAAAAGGTCGAACTCGTCTCCCGTGGTGACGTGCGTCGTGCCAAGCTTTACTACCTACGCGAATTGCGTGGCAAGAAAGCCAAGATCAAGGAATTGCGCGACAACATCTAGTCCACGACTAGCACCATGTCTCAACTTTCTTCGAATGACCGCACTCCGGTGCGGTCATTTCGTATTTCTAGGTTAATTCTGTTCGGCATTCTTTTAGCAATGCTGATGCGACTTGTGGTGATGCAGGTATTTGTTGTCTCAAGTCAATCAATGGCACCGTCACTGCAAACCGATCAGCGGATTGCCGTATGGAAGCCTGCGAAGTTCACGGGAATCAATCGTGGCGACATCGTGGTGTTTGATGGCATCAATACTTTTTCACCTGCAAACATCAAAGACGAAGGCCTTGGTTCCTTCATCAAACAAATAATCGGTATCGAACATCTTGATTCGCGAATGTTTGTGAAGCGAGTGATCGCTATAGGTGGCGATCATCTTGAATGCTGCGATGCGCAGGGTCGTTTAGTTCTCAATGGTGTGCCACTAGCCGAGCCCTATTTACTCGACACCTCACTTGCTAGTGCTATTCCATTTGATGTGATCGTGCCTGAGGGTCGCGTGTGGTTGATGGGGGACAACCGTGCGAACTCACGCGATAGTCGTGAACTCCTTGGCCGTCCTGGTGGCGGATTTATTGATCAGAACAAAATTGTGGGTCGTGTCGCTTTTAGTCTCTGGCCACCTGAGACAATTGCCCCTTAAGCCATGGATGGAGCTCCTGTGACAGACCCGCTCAACAGCGACAACACTGACGAAGATTTCGACAGTGTTGATGAAAGCGAACGCCCTGAAGGTTCTGGGCAGGGTTTTCTAGGCTGGCTCCGCGAAACCACTGTCATTGTGGTCACCGCATTAGTTATTTCGGTCGCGTTGCGCACACTAGTTTTCCAAGCCTTCTATGTGCCAAGTGAATCCATGCTCGATCAGTTGCAGGTCAACGATCGAATCATCGCGTCCAAACTTTCCTACCGTGTTGGTGATATTCATCGCGGCGATGTGATCGTGTTTCAGGACCCTTCCAATTGGTTGCGCGATCCAGTCCAGGCAACTGGTTGGCGAGGCACTTTGACCAATGTTTTGACGTGGATCGGTGTCATACCTTCCAACTCCGGCAAAGACTTGGTCAAACGCGTTATTGGTTTACCTGGTGACACCGTTGAATGTTGTTCACCAGAAGGTTTCATCATCATCAACGGCAAAGCGATTGACGAAACTTCCTACATTCGTGAAACCACCGATCAATCTGAATTCAAGATTGTGGTTCCAGCGGGACATTTGTTTGTTATGGGTGACAACCGTGGACACTCTAGTGACTCTCGCTATCACCTCGACGAACACAACGGCGGCATTCCCATCGAGAATGTTGTGGGCCAAGTAGTAGCTGTCGTGTGGCCATCTGAGCGTTTCGGAAAACTTGAAACTCCAACCGTTTTATCTACTGTTCCTGACCCACAACCATAAATGACATCCCACGCAACGCCCACACTCAAAGTTGAAAGAACTTTGATGGACGCTGGTGCGCGCATTGTGGTGGGTATGGACGAAGTTGGACGTGGAGCATTTGGCGGACCTGTAACAGTTGGCGCGTGTGCAGTTGAGATTCACACTTCCGCACCTCCGGCTGGTTTACGAGATTCCAAATTGCTTACCGCGGTGGCGCGCGAGAAATTGCTCGCACCAATAACTTCTTGGGCTCTCTCTATCTCTTACGGAGATGCATCTGCAAAAGAGATCGATGAGATCGGAATTGTTGGTGCATTACGCCGCGCAGGGATGCGTGCACTTGCTGAACTAGATGTGAAACCTGATGTGATTTTGCTTGATGGTTCGCATGATTGGTTAACGCCACCCCCTGCGAATTTATTCGAACCAGAATCTGATTTCGCAATTGATGTTGTGATGAAAGTTAAAGCGGATATGTCATGCGCGAGTGTGGCTGCAGCGAGTATTGCTGCGAAAGTGCATCGCGACCATGTGATGCGCGCTGCTGAATCTGACTATCCCGGATATGGCTGGGCCACACATGTGGGCTACGGAACTCCATTACATCGTGAAGCGATTGCCAAACTTGGTTTAAGTCCGTTGCATAGATCTTCGTGGAAACTCACAAACGAGTAGCGCTTTG
Source organism: Actinomycetota bacterium (assembly GCA_041158285.1). GTDB lineage: Bacteria > Actinomycetota > Actinomycetes > S36-B12 > UBA5976 > JAFMIT01. The sequence goes on along the minus strand of JBEBBR010000173.1, from coordinate 1,029 downwards.
GTAGATGGTGGATTTTGTCCACACTGCAATTCGCTATCCGAGTTTTCCACATGTTTCACTTTTGTCTTTCTTCTTCGTTGGGATGAAATCACTATTGCGCCATGAGGAAAACTTATGGCTACTAAAGATGCATTAGGCAAACTCGGTGAACGCATCGCATCGCATCACTTAAAGACTTTGGGATTTCAGATTCTGGCTCACAATTGGCGGGCAACAGCTGGCGAGGTTGATGTGGTCGCGGTCGAAGGTGATTGCCTAGTGATGTGCGAAGTAAAAACTCGCCGTTCACTTTCCCACGGTCATCCATCAGAAGCAGTCAACGCTGTGCGCGTTAGCCATTTGAGTGCAGCTGTTGAGCAGTGGCTTGCGGGGGATAGTCAGATCCATCGGGGGAGAGTTGATGTGGTCTCGATTGTGGTTGGCCCGCCGCTTGCAATCGAACATATGCGAAATGTGGCCGCATGACTATTGCTCGCACACTTTCTTGTGTCACTGTTGCAGTTGATGGCCACATCATTGATGTTGAGGCACATGTCTCTGATGGTCTTGTCGGAATGAACGTGACTGGGCTTGCTGATGCATCTGTGAATGAATCAAAAGATCGGGTACGGGCTGCGGTATTGAATACAGGTGCACGCTGGCCGCAAAAGCGAATAACAGTCGGACTTTCACCTGCGTGGCTACCCAAACACGGATCGGGCCTAGACCTTGCAATTGCGATTGCAATTTTGGTTGCGGATGATCAGGTTCAACTTGATGCCATGAACTCGACAGTGTTCTTTGGCGAACTCGCACTTGATGGTCGGGTGAGACCTGTCCGTGGATCTTTGATTGCTGCGATGGCTGCGGCGCGTCAAGGTTGTCGACGAATGTTCGTTGCTCGTGAGGATGTTGCTGAAGCAGCTCTCGTCAGCGGCCTCGAAGTAATTGGTGTTTCATCCTTAGCTGAAACAATGTCACTGCTGGGAAGTGCCATCAACGTTCCAGAGATCCAAGAGCCTTTGGCGGTACCTGACGATTCGGAAGACA
>JBEBBR010000172.1:0-15261 GCA_041158285.1 Actinomycetota bacterium | reverse complement strand
ACCCTAATCGAAGGTTTGGTATGAACCTTCGCAAGAATTTGAGCGGCGGATCTGTGAGGCTAAAAACAGCCTCGACTAAAACAGCCACAATCCCCTTAGGCACCCAGGTGCGAGAAAACATGATGACATAGTCGATGATCAATCGAGCAATCAGAACATAAAGGTAAACGCCTAAAAGCGCAGAAATATAGAAACCCACAGTATTAAAACTCAGCTCTGATTGAAGAAACCGTCATTGGCGATGGATGCTCGCGCAAGATCACGCACGTCTAAGTTTCGCGGTGAAATCACGAACACTCTGTCCGCGATACGTTCCATTTTGCCCTCCAGACCATGTACCAAGCCAGATGCGTAGTCAATGAGGCGACGGCTGGTCTCGATATCAATCTCGAGCAGGTTCATGATAACTGCATGTCCGGCACGGAACTCTTCGCCGATTTGGCGTGCATCATTGAATGAACGTGGTGCTACGTTGACAATCTGGGTCACTGGTGCCGCCTGGGACTCGAAACCAGCGGCAGCAGGCTGCTCAACCACTGGAGCTACAGCATGCATGGAAGCACGCATCGCACGGCTATCGAAGGTGCGTGGAGCTGCTGCTTCGGGGGTTCGAACTGGAAGTTCGCGAACCGTTGTGGTCGCACGTGCTGGGGTCGCGTCGACTTCTTCTTCGTAGTAATCGTCCTCAACGATTCCTAGAAATGAGCCAAACTTGCGAAAAGCGCTTGCCATCGCGAGATTCCTTTCGGTGAAATGCGTGTCGGGGAAGTACGCATATGTATCAAAACTACCTCACAGATCAACGAGAACCGAGGATCGCCGAGCCAATTCTTAGGTGTGTCGCACCAGCGGCGATCGCCTCTGCAAGGTCATTGGACATGCCCGCGGAGACCATTGAGGCAGCTGGGAATTTGGCTTGGATCTGATCCACCACGGGAACGAGTCGGCTGAAGGCCACAGCAGGGTCCTCACCTAGTGGAGCGACCGCCATCACTCCCCCAAGAATCAGTCCTGGAGTTGAGTCAATTTCAGTGGCAAGTTCTAGGGCATCCGCAGGGTCAATGCCCGCTCTTCCCTCAACCTCAGGTGGATCAAGGGAAACCTGAACCAGGCCTGTGATGGTTCGGCCGGCAGAGACGGCGGCCTTTCCAAGAGCATTGACTAGTTTGGATCGGTCAATCGAATGGACCACATCGATATAAGGGGCAATCATCGAAACTTTGTTGGTCTGCAACTGCCCAATGAAGTGCCATCTGAGACCCAGATCTCGGCTTTCTTCAAACTTCGATGTTGCTTCCTGGGCCTTATTCTCACCAACATCGGTGGCACCTAATTCAGCAAGAATTCGAACGTCGGATGCCGGCCAGGTTTTGGTGACCACAATCAAGTGGAGATCCTCGGGATTGCGCCCTGACGAAATTGCAGCTGTTTTGATCTGCTGACGCACATCTGCGAGTTGATTTGCAATCTCATTTTTACGCAGAGTCACTTCAAAACCACCAATCCAGCTTGACGACCAGTTTGACCATCGCGTCGATGTGAGAAGTAGTCGGAGGATTCAAAAGTGCACACATCTACAACTGAAACTTTCATACCCATTGAACGGAGTTTTGCAGCCAATCCTTTGCGGATATCGACTCCATATGACGATTCACTGCGCATGATGCCTGCCTCAGATAGAACTGAAGTGACTTCGAGAAATCTTTGCTCATCAACTTCGTAGCAACTGCCACAAATCGCAGGACCTAGGATCACTTGGGTTTGAGAAAGCTTTCCGCTCTGCGAAGTGATGGCTTGTGCGATTGATTCATGTATGGAGTCCGCTGCACCTCGCCAACCAACATGCGCAGTGAGACATACCTTGGCTTCTGGATCCACAGCTATGAGTGGCACACAATCTGCACCAAGAGTTGCTAGAACTCTCTTTGATTTAGCGGTTACCAAAATATCTACGTTAGGAAATAACGAAAGCGGTTGTGTGATCACACCGATATCTGTGCCATGCACCAAACCAGGCCAGGTGACATCACTAGCTGGAACTGAAAGTTGGTCTGCGGCAATAGACCTGTTAGCTGCGACTGCTAACGGCGCATCTCCCACATGAGTCGCAAGATTCAACGAATCAAACGGCGCTGAACTCAATCCCGCATGCCGATCCGTAAAGAGCCACTGGGCTATAACTTTTCCAGACTTATTAGTGATTTCACCACTAAACATCGAGGAACGCGATCACTTCAAAAATGAAGGGACATCGATTCCGTCATCACCAAAATTGTCATCTGAATCTGTGTCATCGAAAATCACAGTTCTGATTTCTTGAGTTGGTGTGGTGTACACAGAATCAGATGCAACAAAATCTGAAGCCGAAGCCGGAACTGGTTCTGCTTCAACTTCTTCGTCAGCAGTAACCCACGGAGCAGGTTCAGTCTGAAGAATTGATGCGGCAGTAGTTGAGGCTGGAGCCGGTTTGTACGCAGGTGCGCCAGAATCGAAACCGGCAGCAATCACAGTGATGCGAATTTCGTCACCGAGTTTTTCGTCGATGACAGTTCCCCAAATGATATTTGCATCTGGATGCACAACATTCTGTACGAGTTTCGCTGCATCATTAACTTCGAATAATCCCAAGTCACTGCCGCCAGCGATGGATAGCAAAACGCCACGAGCTCCATCAATACTTGCTTCGAGAAGTGGGGAGGCAATTGCAGCCTCCGCAGCAACAATCGCGCGGTTTTCTCCGCGAGCCTTACCAATTCCCATGAAAGCACCACCGGCATTCTTCATGACGCTAGCAACGTCAGCAAAGTCGAGGTTGATGAGACCTGGCGTTGTGATGATGTCAGTGATACCTGAAACACCTTGTAATAAAACAGTGTCAGCAGCACGGAATGCTTCAACAACCGAGACGCTGCGGTCGCTCAAAGAAAGTAATCGATCGTTCGGAATAACAATCAAAGTGTCTACTTCGCTGCGCAATGCTTCGATACCGAGATCGGCCTGTTGCATGCGGCGCTTATTTTCAAAACTAAATGGTTTGGTGACAACACCGACGGTGAGCGCTCCAACTTCTCGAGCAATACGAGCTACTACAGGTGCGCCACCAGTTCCGGTGCCACCACCTTCACCAGCCGCGATGAAAACCATGTCTGCGCCGAGCAGAACTTCGCGGATTTCATCTGCATGGTCCTCGGCTGCCTGTCGACCAATTTCTGGGTCCGCTCCGGCACCGAGACCTTTAGTGAGCTGACGGCCGACATCGAGTTTGACGTCCGCATCGGCCATGAGGAGATCTTGGGCGTCAGTATTAATAGCGATGAACTCAACACCTTTGAGTCCGGCATCAACCATGCGATTGACGGCCTTGCCACCGCCTCCGCCTACGCCAACAACTTTGATGACGGCGAGGTAGTTCTGTCCTGAAACCACGTTATGTATTCCTCTCAATAACCCTCAACCTCAACAAAAGACTGAGAGTTTTGACCTAATTCACGTTATTGCGAGGGTAAACGGGTGAGTAGGGATTGAGCGGGTAATCCCTTGGCGTGTCGCGATTATGTGCGGGTGACGGGCATTTCCGGTGCGCTCACGTCGTACACCCTTGCTTCGAGATCCAAAAGGACTTCGAGCACATCGATCTTGGCAGAAGCTTTGTCTGAACTTCCCCACCGCACGACATCTTCGTTGTCGAGGGTCAATCTCACGTCATCACGACTGTAACCACGGATAGAAACCACACGTTCCACGAGCCACTGCGGTAGGGATCCAGCAACGAGGGCGGCCTCCATTCGAGAGCGATTGTTGTTACCACTGATGACGAGCAAACCCGCTGGCTTGATGGTCAATGAACCAAAACGAACACCTGTCGCATCTACCAAAGTCCAACCATCAGCTGCCACCGAAACAGCTACCGGTTTGCGTTCACGTACGGCGAGAATCACTTGCTGCGGCCACACTCTGCGAACTTCGACACTCAGAACCGCGGAAATCTCGGTGACACGTTGTGAGATCGCTGCGGCATCGATTCGCGCAAGTGGCTGCCCATCTTCAATGCCAGCAGCCTGAACAATTTCATCAGCAGAGGCATAGAACTCCCCTGTCACCACAACATCTTTAACAATTAAATACGGAGAAAAGAAAACTGCCCAGACCGCAATCACTGACGTGACAGCTACTAATGACAAAGTAATAATTCGTTTGCGAGTATGACGCCGTCGGACTTTATTGAGATCGGTAACTTCAGCTGTCACGATCATTCTCGCGTTCAACGAGCAACTGCACAATTTCAGAACACAGCATGCCGATTTCGCCAGCGCCTAAAGTCATGATGATGTCACCAGGATGACTTGCAGAAACTAAGTGTTGTGAAACTTTGGACCACGAGGGTTCAAAGACTTTTGAGTCTGCTGGAAGTGTCACATTCTCGGCCAAAGTCTGACCACTAGATCCCGGTAAGAACTCTTCACCTGGCGCAAAAACTTCGAGAACTACTACGAAGTCCGCTAAAGCTAAAGCCTGACCAAACTCTTTAGAGAACAATGCGGTGCGGTAATAGTGATGCGCTTGGAATGCGACAATCACACGTCCCGCTCCTGCGACATCACGAGCGGCTCGTAACGTTGCTTCAATTTCAGTTGGATGATGCGCATAGTCGTCATACACCCGAACACCGTCAGCAAGTCCTTTGAAATCAAAGCGACGACGAGTGCCAGTGAACAACGCAATTCCCTCAGCAACCTGCTGTGGTGTTTGGCCTGATGCAACAGCAGCCAAAGCGGCACCTGTTGCATTTAAAACATTGTGAACACCTGGCACATTGACTTTGAAATCTGCCCAGGATTTGTTCTGGTGCATTACGTTGAAGGACCAGCCGCGCACATCATGTTCGCGCAGTTCGATGATGTAATCCGCTTCTGGAGTTTGCCCGTAAGTCCAGGTATCGACACCGTGTTTTTTTGCCTGCGCCGCCAACTTGGCGGCTCCGGCATCATCAACACAGATAACTAAAACTCCTGCATTTGCTTTGATGCCTAGAGCAAAATCAAGAAAACCTTGTTCAAGCTTTTCAACGGTCTCCCAATAATTCAGATGATCTGCTTCAACATTGGTGACAATTCCAATTTTCGAATTAAGTCGTAAGAAAGTTCCATCTGACTCATCCGCTTCGACCACAAATACTTCACCAGCACCGAGGTGCGCATTTGAGCCGGTTTCGTTGAGTTCACTACCAATCGCAAAACTTGGATCGACACCACAATGCTGTAGTGCAATGGTCAGCATTGATGTGGTCGTGGTTTTGCCATGAGTTCCAGCTACCGAAATAACTTCGAATGAATCCGTTATTGCACACAGCAAATCGGCTCGAGATAAAACTCTGACACCTGATTGCTGGGCTTGCACAAGTTCCGGGTTGGTCGCAGGCACCGCAGTGGAATACGCAATGGTGTCGACACATGCCTTACCAGCTTCATCAAGAATGTTGGCAGCAGCATGTCCAACAAACACTCGAGCACCTTCGGCGGCAACTGATGTTAAGCGCTTACTTTCCTTTGCATCGCTACCACTAACTTGTACACCTTGAGCAAGGAGTAAACGGGCTAAACCGCTCATGCCCGCTCCACCGATACCAACAATGTGAATACGACCAAGAAACGTATTAATAGTGCTCATCGGGTGACCTCGGGATTTCGTGCGGTGGCAATGATGATGTCAATGAAGGATTCCACTGCATCTTTATGTCCACAAAGTGCTGCAGCTTCAGAACGCGTAGTCATGTCAGATGACAACCATTGTTTAACTGTTGAAACCAAGATATCTGGATTGAAGTTGGAATCTTCGATGACGATTCCCCCGCCTGCGCGCGCGACTGGTTCTGCATTAAGTCGTTGTTCACCATTTCCAATGGGAAGCGGTACATAAATTGCAGGCAAACCCACTGCTGTGAGTTCTGCAACTGTCATAGCACCTGCTCTACTGACAGCAAGGTCTGCGACCGCATAGGCGAAGTCCATACGATCAATGTAAGGAACGGTTGTGTACCCAGGGATGCTGTTATTCAAGTGATCGTGGTTGGCCGAACCAACGGAGTGCAAAATCTGATACCCAGCCTCAGTGAGCTGACTTGCAGATTTAGCTACTACTTCATTCAGACGACGAGCACCGAGCGATCCACCAAAAACCAAAATAGTTTTCTTGTGAACATCTAGGTTCCACACTTCAATTGCAGCGGCGCGGCAAGCTGGCTTATCGATATTTCGAATCGCAAAACGTAATGGCAGTCCTAAGGTGGTGGCACCCTTGATAGATCCAGCGACAGTATCTACAACAGCGTCAGCGAATTTTGCGCCAATTCGATTGGCAATTCCAGGTTTGGCATTGGCTTCGTGAACCACGATTGGAATTCCTAGACTGCGAGCAGCAAGATATGCAGGAATCGAGACATAACCACCAAAGCCAACAACCACATTTGCTTTTCTTTGGATCAGGTGTTGTTTCACTTCTGCAATCGCTGTGCGAAGTCTGAATGGCAATGTGAAGAGATCGGCATTGATTTTGCGTGGCAAGGGAACTGCTGGAATCAAAGTTAATTCATATCCACGAGCCGGCACTAAAGTGGTTTCTAAACCTTTTGAGGTTCCTAAAACTGAAAATGAATAGCCACAATCACGGGCACGCAAGGCATCAGCGGTATTCAATGCAGGTTCGATGTGACCTGCAGTTCCCCCTCCGGCCAAAACGATATGCATTACCCCTCGACTTCATTTTCTAACAGTGCAAGCTCATGTTCGTGAAGTGACGTGTCTCTTGCCACCGCTAGAAGTACTCCCACACCAGCCAACATTGGCACTAAGGCCGAGCCTCCATACGAGACAAATGGAAGGGTGACACCCGTGATGGGTAAGAAGCGAACAATCGCTCCGACATTCACAATGGTTTGAAGTGCAATCCAAAGAGTGATACCGAACGCAGCGATGCGACCAAAGTCATTCGTGGCTCGCTCCGCGATTCGAAATCCAAACACAACAATCGCAGCAAGAAACAACATGACGGCCATTGTTCCCACAAGGCCAAGCTCTTCACCAATCACCGACAGAATGAAATCTGTATGCGCCGCAGGAAGTGCTCCCCATTTCTCACTGGAATTACCGAGACCGTGACCAAACAGTCCACCATCCGCCAGGGCATATTGCCCGTGGTTGATTTGATACCCGTAGGTACCTGCACCCGAATCTGGTGTGAGCCAAGCATAGAAACGATCCAAACGATATGACGGCCCCATCAGAGATGTTCCAACAACCGCGAGCACTCCACCGAGTGCAATAAGAGCTAGAGTCTTTTTACGCATTCCACTGAGACTCAAAATACCAAGGGTCATACCCGCCAAGATGATGGGAGTACCCATATCTTTTTCGAGAATAACCAGACCGGTAACTACTGCACTTACACAGATAACTGCAGTAATTTTGAGCCCGTCGCTCCAACCCATTTTGATGCCACTAGACAAGAAATAGGCGCATAAGAGCACCAAACCAAGTTTGCCCAATTCACTAGGTTGAACTTTTAGATTCGCAACTCCGAGATTGATCCAGTTTTTTTGGCCACCAACTTCATCTCCAATCACCAATACAAGTGCAAGTCCGGCTACAGCGACTAGACCAACAGGAATGGACCACGCTTTCAAAGCCTTCATCGACATACGAGAGATGATGTACAGACCGAAGGCGCCTATGACCATAGCGATAATTTGAGTCTGAGCGAGCTTCCACGCAGATCCGGTTTCGTTAGTCGAAAAAACGCTACTTGCACTTGTGACCATGACGGCCCCAAATGCACAGATCAGAATTGTGACACTGGCTAAAGCCATATAATCAAAGTTCATCCGAGCTTTGTGTATCGGTAACTTATCTACGACTGACACTACTTCTCCCCCAATTTCGCTACTGCCTGTGCAAACAAGTCACCGCGATGACCGTAATTTTGAAACATATCCCACGAGGCGCAAGCAGGCGCAAGCAAAACAACATCACCTGGTTTAGCAATACCTTGTGCAACTTCAACAACTTCGTCCATGGCAGAAATGTGTGAATTCGCAATTTCGATAACTGGAACATGTGGTGCATGTAAATCTAGAGAGCGTCGAATCAATTCGCGGTCACGACCGAGCAGGATGACTGCTTTCAATGAGGTATGTGATTTTTCGACTAACTCATCGAAATTCTGACCTTTTGCATCACCACCTGCAATCCAAATCACATTGTCAAAAGATTTCAGTGCTGTTGCCGCGGCATGAGCATTCGTAGCTTTGGAGTCATTGATGTATCGCACGTCATTAATGGTGGCGACAAGTGCAACGCGATGTGCAGCTGGTTGAAAATCAACGAGACCCTTTTTCACATGAGCAGGTGCGATTCCATATGCTCGAGCAAGAGCCGCAGCCGCCAATGCGTTGGCCACATTATGTAAGGCAGCAGGATGGACATCTTCAATCAAGGCAAGTTCCTGGGCATGTGACTGTCGATTGTCTACGAAAGCTCGATCCACCAAGATATCTTCGACTACACCTAGTTCACTCAAACCTGGAGTGCCAAGCGTGAATCCGATGGCACGACAGCCTTCTACAACATCAGCGTTTTCGGCCAATCGCAAAGTCTCTAGATCGGAACAGTTGTAAACGATTGCTTTTTGAGTGCGCTCAAAAACTTTGGCTTTTGTTTGAACATATTCCGCCATCGAACCAAAGTGATCCACATGATCTTCAGCGATGTTGAGACACACTGATGCCAAAGGACTCATACTGAATACAAACGGAAGTTGTGGTGCACCAACTTCAACCGCAATAACGTCATAGCCGTCAGGATCCATCACAGCTTCAACCAAGCTTCGGCCGATGTTGCCTGCTGCTGTAACGCGCAAGCCAGCTGCATGCAGCATGGACTCGAGCATCAAAGTAGTTGTGGTTTTTCCGTTGGTACCAGTTACGCATAACCACGGTGCACTGTGAGCGGGATCTCGCAGACGCCATGCCAATTCCAATTCACCCCACACAGGGATTCCCGATTCCACTGCTTGAGTAATGACGGGATGGGATGGCGGTAAACCTGGTGAGACGACAAGTACGTCGATGTTGTCTGGTAAAAAAAGCGATTGACCAAGGTGAATCGTGGCACCTAGAGTTTCGAGAATCTGCTTCTTCTCTTGCAAATCTGGGGTATCTCGTTCGTCAATTGCAGTGACTTGAGCTTCGAGAAATGTGAGTGAATCCGCGCAGGCATATCCAGCAATTCCAAGTCCCAAAACACCAACTCGAATCAGCGACCAGTCACTGATTCGAGAAAGTTGTGAAACATCAACCGTCACTGTCGTACCCATTCTGCATAAAAGACCGCAACACCAACAGCAACTGCTAGACCTTGAATAATCCAGAATCGAACCACGATGGTGACTTCATGCCATCCCACAAGTTCGAAATGATGGTGGAGCGGCGCCATTCGAAAGACTCGTTTTCCACGGAGCTTGAAAGAGCCAACCTGCAAAATAACTGACAAAGTAATAATGAGGAAAAGTCCAGCAAGTAATGGGAGAAGGAGTTCAGTTCGAGTCATGACAGCGAGAGCTGCAATTCCACCGCCGATACTCAACGAACCAGTGTCGCCCATAAAGATGTTTGCAGGTGAGGTGTTGTACCAAAGAAAACCGAAGCATGCGCCAGCAAAAGCTGCAGCAAAAACTGCCAAATCAAATGGATCAGCAACTTCATAACAACGTGGAGTGACGTTGAAAACACACGATTGACCGTATTGCCACACACTCATAATCGTGTAAGCGCCGAAAGTCATCACCGCTGCACCGGTGGCAAGACCATCAAGACCATCAGTGAGGTTGACACCATTCGTGGTGGCAGTAACCATCAACCAAATCCACAGAATGAATATGCCAGTTGGTAACAAGATGTCAGTGTCTCGCACAAAGGAAATTGCTTGGCTCGCTGGTGAGCTAATCGCTCCTGTTGGATTTTGCAATGCCAGATACGCAAAGGAAATTGCTGCAGCAGCTTGGCCAATCAATTTCGTTGAGGCACGAATTCCAGTGCTGCGTTGTTTGAAGATTTTGAGGTAGTCATCGGCAAGCCCAACCGCGCCCAGACTAAGAGTGAGAAAAAAGGCGAGCAAAGCCGAATATGACGGCGTTCGGGATGCCACTAGATGTGCTGCCACATACCCAAGAGTGAGAGCCAACAAAATAGCAACGCCACCCATTGATGGCGTGCCATGTTTGGCATCGTGGTCAGGAAAATGGACGTCCTCAGTGGACTGTCGGATGGCTTGGGATAAGCCTCGACGTTGGAGGAAACGAATGAACATGGGGGTCAAAATCAATGAAGAAATGAGCGACACTGCTCCAGCGATTAAGACCAACCTCATGGGTGCGTATTCTCCCGTGTGAAGTGCTCAATCATGGCCTGCGCCACGCGCTCCAAACCAATCGCTCGGCTCGCCTTAAAGAAGACCACATCGCCAGGGCTAACTTCGTTGCGCAAGATTTCGAGGGCATCTTCTAAGGTGTCAACATGGGCGGCTTCATCTCCCCATGAACCTTCTTGGGATGCACCCATCTGGATGAGTTTTGCCCCAGGGCCGACAGCAATCAACCGATTGACATCAAGTCGAACGATCAGTCGACCGATTTCATCGTGTGCGGCTGCAGCATCATCACCAAGTTCACGCATTTCACCTAAGACGGCCCATGTGCGACGACCTTCAGACATAGCCTTGAGGGCCTTCAGCCCAGCTCGCATCGATTCAGGATTGGCGTTGTAGGCGTCGTTGACGACTGTGATGCCACCTGCAAGTTCAGTGACTTCCATCCGCCACTTGCTGATGTTGGAGATGGAATTCAGAGCATTACAGATTTCTTCGAATTTCAGACCCACCGCTAAACACACAGCAATGACAGCAGATGCATTGAGGGCTTGGTGCTCCCCAACTAGTTTGAGTTCCACTTGTTGAGTTTCATCTTTATACGTCACATCAAAACGTGGCTGCGCTTTTTCATTCAATGTGAGATGTGAAATTTGAACATCCGCAAAACTGCCTTCGCCGAATGTGAGAATGCATGCCTTCGTCGATTGGCTGGAGTTTAGAACTAAGGAATCATCTGCATACAAAACTGCAGTGCCATCTTCTGGCAGCTGTTGAACGATTTCTGATTTTGCCAACGCAATGTTTTCTCGACCACCGAGCAGTTCCGCGTGTGCAGAGCCAACGTTCAAAATTGCTCCGACAGATGGAAGCGCAATGTCACAGAGATACGAGATATGACCCAAACCGCGCATACCCATCTCTAGAACCAGATAGTCGGTGTCTTTACTTGCGCGCAAGATGGTGGAAGGTAAACCAATTTCATTATTGAAAGAGCCAGGTGGGGCGATCGTCTCACCAAAATTCGCCAAGACTTGAGCCAACATATCTTTGGTCGAAGTCTTACCACTCGAACCGGTGATTCCAATGACCTTGGCGTTAAGTGATTCACGATGAAGTTTGGCAATCGCTCCTAGTGCCAAGACGGTGTCTTCGACGAGAATATGAGGAACATCGACTGGTTTGCTCACAATGCACAGTGCCGCTCCGTCGCATACAGCACCTTCTGCGAAATCATGCCCATCATGATGTTCACCGATGATGGCTACGTATGCATCCCCGAGCTTCAACTTTCGTGAATCAGTAGCGATTCCAGTGACAACCTCTGAAGATGACATGGTCGCAGTTCCACCGGTTGCTCGAACAATTTCACCAACTGTAAATTTCATTTGAGTTCCCCCAAAATCTCAGCAAGTACTACTCGGTCATCAAATGGAGTTACAACTCCTGCTAAGTCTTGACCAGTTTCATGGCCCTTACCTAAAACCAGAATCCAATCGCCAGGCTGGGCATGCAACACTGCATACCTGATCGCTTCGCGTCGATCACCAATTTCTACAACTTCATTATTCTCGGAGATGCCTGAACGAATAGCTGCGCGAATATGAATCGGATCTTCAGATCGTGGATTGTCGTCCGTAATAATGATGAGATCACTAGGCGCAGCTGCCGCCCCCATCAAAGGTCGCTTTGCAGCATCTCTGTCTCCCCCACACCCCAGAACCGTGATCACGCGACCACGTGAATGCGAACGAGCGACTTCCACGACTCTTTCAACCGCATCAGGTGTATGTGCATAATCAACTAGACAGACAAAGTTTTGACCACAGTCCACTCGCTCCAGCCGACCTGCAACGCGAACATTTTCCAAAGCGGATTGAATCTTTGAATCCACCAAATTCAATGCATCTGAAACCGCAACAGCGGCTAAGGCATTTGCAATATTGAACGATCCTGGAAGTCCTAGCTTGATGTGGTGTTTAGCTACCGGGCCTTGTGCTGTAAAAGTTGTGAGTCCAGCTTCATCAACCTGAATATCTGTCGCCATCCAATCAGCTGGCCCATTCACACTGTACGTAAGAGTTGGCACTTGCGAGATTGAAACGAGCTTTTTACCCCAGTCATCATCGACACAAATAACCGCATGTCGAGCACGAGTTGAAGTGAACAACTCAGCTTTGGCCAAGAAATATTCATCCATCGAATGGTGAAAATCTAAATGGTCTTGCGATAAACCTGTAAACACCGCAACGTCAAATGCAATGCCATCAACGCGACCCAAACTCAATGCATGAGATGAAACTTCCATCACCAAACTTCGCGAGCCTCGTTGTTCTACTGCGAAAAGCATTCGGTGCAAATCTGTAGCTTCAGGAGTCGTTCTTGACGATGGAAAAGTTTCGTTGTTGAAACGCACTCCGACAGTGCCAATCATGATTGGTTTGAGATCGTTTGCATCAAATAGAGCTTCGACCATATGTGCCGTTGTCGTCTTACCGTTTGTGCCAGTTACGCCCACGGACAGAAGTCGTGTCTGCGCATCCCCATAAATCATCTGTGCCGCATGGGCCATGTCGATCCGAGGATTTGCAGAAACTATCAATGGAACATCAAGGTTGTTGAGTGCTTGTGCTCCATGACTGTCAGTCAGGATGGCGACAGCACCTTGTTCAACAGCAGTTGATGCGAATTCAGCGCCATGTCGATTGAAGCCAGGAAGCGCTGCGAAAACAAAACCAGGCTCGACTTCTCGATTGTCATGAGTGATTCCAGTGACCATGAGATGCGTCGCGGGTTCTTGAATATTCAACGATGCAACAACATCATCCAAATTCACCGAGATGGATTGCGGATTTAGCTTCATCATCACCACGTCAACTTCATTTTTGGAGATTTAGATCCTGTTGGTGGAATTTTGAGTTGTTGAAGAGAAAAGCTCATCACTTTCTTAAACACAGGTCCTGCGAGTAAACCGCCGTAACGACCCTTCGTTGGCTTGACGAGACTCACTGCGACCACAAGTTCTGGATTGTCCGCAGGTGCCAGTCCAATAAAGGATGCGACATAGCCCTTGTAACAACCACACGATGGATCGGAATATTGCGCAGTTCCAGTTTTACCTGCAATGCGATAACCAGGAATGCGAGCCATAGGTGCCGTACCTTGATCACTCACGACACTTTCCAACATTTCACGAAGTGTCTTTGCTGTATCTGAAGAAATTACGCGCGTTCCTTCAACCTGAGTCTTAGATGTATATGTTCCATCAACAGCGGTAGTACCCGCCACCAAAGTTGGAGTCATGCGAACACCGTTGTTTGCGACCGTCGCGAAAATGCCAGCAGCCTGCAGCGAGTTCATGCTGTATCCCTGCCCGAATGCCAAAGTTGGGCCGGTAGTACCTGACCAATCTTCTGGTTTCGGAATGAAGCCGCCACTTTCTCCTGGAAATCCCAATCCAGATTTCGCACCAATGCCGAAAGACTTGAAATAGTTATAGAGCTTCTTCTGACCCATCTGCTCAGAAGCAAGAATTGTTCCAATGTTGCTTGATTTTGCTAACACACCGGTCAAGGTCAGATGAAGAGTTCCATGATCGTCGTGATCCGTGAACCGCTTGTCATAACGACGCAATGAACCAGGAACAACAATCTGTGAATTTGGTTGCAGCGCACCTTCTTCGAGCACTGCAGCAATGGTCATGATTTTGCCGGTGCTACCTGGTTCGTACACGTCCGTCAACGCACGGTTGCCGCGGTTCTTCTCTTTAGCTTTGGAATAGTTATTTGGGTCGAATGACGGTGCAGTCGCCATCGCGAGAATTTCACCTGTTTTGGAGTTCAAGACAATGACAGTGCCGCTCTCTGCACCAGATTCTTTTACCTTTGACGCGATTGCTTCCTGCGCTACCCACTGAATATCTCGGTCAATTGTTAGCTGAACATTCTGGCCATCAATTGCGCTAATAATCTTCTGTTCCGCAGAGTTTGCATTACTACCAGGTGCAAAAATCTTTTCACCATCTACACCAGCGAGTAGTTCATCGAGGCTGTATTCAATTCCACCACTGCCGATGCCATCCGCATTAACAAATCCCAAAATATTCGCAGCTAAGGATCCTTCAGGGTAGGAACGGGATTGACTGCGTTCACTATAAATACCTGGAAGTTCTAAAGCTTCGATACGTGACCACAACTGTGGAGAGATGTCTTTGGCTAAGTACACAAAACGACGATCACCTGAAAGTCTCTCTGCGAGATAAGCAGCATCTAGTCCCAAGACATTGGCGAGTTTCGTTGCCTCACCCTGTGGGTCGGTGACGAAAGTTTGATCTGTGTATACGTTTCGGGAATCGACGGTGACTGCTAGGAGCACTCCATTGCGATCAGTGATTGTTCCTCGCACGGCGGGAATTGATACAGAGTTTGTACCGTTCTCAGAATATTGAACAAACTGATCTGGATCAGAAAAGGCTTGAATGGAAACTAAACGACCGCAGATGAGTATGAATACAAAAAGTATGAGTGACCTCTGAAACCGCATCCGTCGAATTAATCGTCCACGTACCAGTTTGATGTGCTGTTGATGCGGATTCAGAGTTCGTGACATCGTTGTCTGCTGACGTGCCATTTCAAGACCGGCTCGATGAAATCTTGACCGCAGAGTCATCTACTGGAATTTGTGAAATATCTAGAACTTGGGACGCATCCTTCGTTAATGCAACATCGCTTGGGGCCAATGCTTTGATCACGTTTGGAGCATCTTCTCCAGCCTTTGCCGCAGCTGCTTGTCCCATCACTTGACCATCGCTTAAACGCAAGAAGGCTGGGCTTGGTATTTCGACCAT
>JBEBBR010000171.1:0-5336 GCA_041158285.1 Actinomycetota bacterium | reverse complement strand
TTGCCGCCGACAACTGTGCCTTCAAGAAGATTTGTTTCACCAATGAAGTCAGCAACAAAACTGTTGACTGGCTTGCGGTAGATCTCACGCGGAGTACCAATTTGTGCAATCTTGCCGCTGTTGAAAACTGCAATGCGATCGCCCATGGACATGGCTTCTTCTTGGTCGTGAGTCACGAACACGAAGGTGATTCCAGTGTCTTGCTGAAGTCGCTTGAGTTCCACCTGCATACCTCTGCGAAGTTTGAGGTCAAGTGCTGAAAGCGGTTCGTCCAACAGCAATACCTTTGGTTCTTTAACCAAGGCGCGAGCAAGTGCAACACGTTGTTGTTGACCACCGGATAGTTGGGATGGGCGGCGCTTTTCGTAACCGTTGAGTTTTACTTTTGCAAGAACTGCTGAGACGCGTGCGTCGATTTCAGATTTGCTTACTTTGTCCATTTGCAGACCGAATGCCACGTTTTGCGCAACAGTCATGTGTGGGAAAAGGGCGTACGACTGAAAGACTGTATTAACTGGACGGTCGTATGCAGCTTTGGTGTCAATTCGTTCACCATCGAGTGTGATCTCACCATTGTCTGGATATTCCAAACCAGCGATGGAACGTAACAATGTGGTCTTACCGCAACCTGAAGGTCCGAGCATGACGAAGAATTCGCCTTCGTAAATATCTAAGTCAACGTGATCGAGTGCGGCTACCGTGCCACCTTCTGGGGTCACGTATGTTTTAGCGATGTCACGAACTTGCAGTAAAACGTTGCTCACAATGTCCTCTCGGTTAGGTGCGAATTAGAGTGGAAAATATCGTTTTCGTACAGTACTTACGAGAAATATTTACTAAAGATTAGTAAGTGTTGACCAATAACTGTTGAAACGAAAGTCAATACACACGATCGTTACAAACATTTAATGCAGGATTTGCTCGAACTTTCCACTGCCTGCAGGGTCGAGATTGACCCATAATGCACTTTCGTTCACATTGGAAACGAAACTTGCAAATGAGTAGAGATTGTTATCCCAACGACCTGGGGTCATGCAAACGCCCGTGTCACGGTTGAGAAGTACCGTCATGACATCATTGTGATCCAGTATCGAATCTGAAGCCGAATCCACAGCGTCAAGTCGCAATCGAGACGATTCACTCATGACGTCGGCTCGCCCGAGGGCGTGGTTGCTATGTCCAAAGACCAGCCCCTCCGTGGGTAGATCCACGACCTGATCCGCGGCGGCTTCGATCCGAACCAAGTGCTGGGGATCGAGCACGGTGTAGGACTGACCCACTCCGTGAGGGATGGACGTGAGGAAGTCCGCTGCCTCGAGCGCATCAGACATGGAAAGAATCGTGCGGGTAATGAAAGCTACGGGAACTCCCGCCTCTTGCACGGGTAGATGCTCAAGAGCGTTGACTGCCACACCTAGACCAGCGGAGTTAGCGCCACAGGTAGCCGGCATTCCTGGATAGGTCACACACCCAACCTTGATTCCTGAAGACTCTTCATGCACCGCAACGCGAGCCAGACCATGTGTCCATGCAGGTAGATCCATATTTTGTCCGACACTGCGCATATTCGGACGGGTCACTGCAATGGCAGTACACGCTGCTCCACCTGTTGCTGCCCATGACTCGTCGAGAAGACTGAGAGCAGAAATAACTTTCCATTCAAGCCCCGAAGCAACTGCTGTGGCCTTTAACTCGTCCACAATTTCGGGAGTGTGTTTTTCTGCAAGGTCCCAGGCAATGGATTCCGCTAAACGTTGTGCGATGGCATCAGCGTCATGACCCAACGCTTCAAAATGTTCGGTCCACTTTAAGAATGCTACCGACATGTCATCGCGCCAGAGTTCACCTAATTGCTTACCTCGTTCTTGAGGTGTACCACTGACGTGAATGATGTTTGGCATTCAGATCCTTAAAAAATGTAGCGACGATGTAATGAAACTTTGGTTAGTGGATCCATGAGAAGTTGTTGATCGCGAAACTCCACTGGACTTAATGCGTCGCGAACTATGACTTCTCCGAGTTCACCGTGACGAATCATGTCACTGCCTTGCACTGTACGGCAGTTACGGACTGCAACATGTCGTCGCGCAGTGGCTGTAAGTTCGGAACCAGAGTTTGTGAATAAAACGCTCAGTTCTGAAGGAGCTGCGCCGTGCGCTCCGAATTGTTCGGCAAGTTGAAGTGGCTGTGCATTAGGTACAGATGAACCTGGATCACCGACAACTCCCCACGCAGGAATGCCACCCTTAAAAACAGTGTGTGGCTTAGTCGCGAATGAGTCGTATCGCCATAGAACAATGTCTGCGAGCAGACCTGGCTGCAAACTTCCAACTTCATGACTAATGCCGTGAACCAAAGCAGGATTGATGGTGATTTTGCTGAGATAACGCAAGACTCGTTCGTTGTCATGTGATTGTGCAAAGTCAGATGATGATTGGGCGAAGGCATCGGCCATTGCAAAAGTCTTTCGCCAAGTATCTCCAATGCGACCCATTCCCAAAGCATCAGAACTGGTTACAGGAATTACACCCAAATCATGCAAAACATTTTCGGCTGCCATCGTCACTTCACGTACTCGCGCCTGAGCTAAAGCGATATCAGCCGGAACATCTAGATGAAGTCCATGTGATGCGATGATCATGGCGACATGTTCTGCGGTTGCGTTTGAGCCAAAGGCGAGAGTTGGATTGGTTGATGATGCAAGAATGTTGTCGCGACCTGCAAGTTGCAAAACGTTTGGTGCGTGTCCACCTCCGCAACCTTCAACGTGATACGCGTGAACAGTTCGACCATTAATAGCCGCAAGGGTGTCTTTGACAGAAGACAATTCGTTGAGGCCATCTGTATGTAATGCGACTGCGACGTCGTATTCATCAGCAACGTTGAGTGTTGTATCAATTGTTCTCGGATGTGCCCCTGTGTCTTCGTGAATTTTGAAGCCACACACTCCACCCGAAATTGCTTCGGCAAGTGCACGTGGGTGTGATGCTGCACCTCTACCGAGTACACCAACATTGATTGGCCAGTCATCAAGTGATGCGTACCCGGATTTCAATCCCCACTCAGAACCAACACCCACACCCCAATAAGGCCCAAGTTCTTGAGCAATGACAGACGTAATGCCACTTGCTAAAGCAGATTCGAATACTCGTGGTGCTAGCGCATGTACATGGGAGTCGATGCCGCCAGCGGTTGCGATAAGTCCTTCACCTGACACGATGAGAGTGCCACTACCAACAACAACATCAATGTTGTTTGACATATCAGGATTACCGGCATTTCCAATCGCATGAATACGACCTTTGCGAATTCCAATACTTGAAACTTTAATTCCAAGCACTGGATCCATAATTAAAACATTGGTGATTACAAGGTCACAGGATTCTGAGGGTGATACAGACTTCATGCCTATGCCATCGCGTGCATTGCGTGCAAAGCCCATTAAGAGTTCATTGCCGACTTCGCGATCGTCAGCTTCAACTTCGATCCAAAGATTTGTATCAGCTAACCGAACGCGGTCACCTTTGCGTGCACCATGGAGCGCGATGTCATCTTGTTCAGACATTGTCTACTCCCGAATCAAGATAACCGCATGCTCGAAGTTTGTTGAGTGCATTTTGCTTGGCATGGGGCGCATCGAGTGGACCATCGACGAATCCAGCAAAACCCATCACAACTCGTTCACCGGAGATTTCAATGAGTGGCACCACAACAGTTTCTCCAGGCGCGATACCAATATGGTGAGCAGAGGGAATCGCAGGTCGCATTCCGTACGCCACACTTCGATCCATCAAAAGCATTGGGTTAGTTTCAAAAACGTGAATGTGTGAAGTTAATGAAATATCAATCGAACTTGTATTTGTGATTTCAACGAAAGCCGTTGGAGTAATCGCGGCTACTGGTTGGCGACGAACAACTTCACCAGGAACAAATTCTTCTGAAGCGAAATCAGGAAGCGCAACCAAACGAAGTCCGTCATCAAAAACAGCCTCCACGGAAACTCCACGCAACATGGATGAAACTCCAGGAAGCAACATCTCTGCTGTTACTGCTGTACTTCCGGCGATGACAGCATCAGCATGAGTTCCACCAGCACGAGCGCATTCAATGACAGCCGCACACATCAGTGAAACTGCCTCAGGTTTGTTCAGCAACAAACCAGCATGCGCACGTTGTGCGCTAATCAAAGCTGCACTCAAGAGCAAAACTCTGTCTTGCTCGCTAGGTGTTAGTTCCACGTTTTACCCAAAAACTCTTTCGCCGCCGAGCCACGTGCCGGTGATCTCAACATTTCGAACATCCATCGGTTCGATTTTTCGCAAGTCGACGTTGTGTGTCACGACGTCTGCACGAGCTCCAACCGTGATTTCTCCCCATAGACCATCTTCGTTTGCTTGATGCGCAACACCTGCGGTGTATGCATGAAGAGCTTCATCGAGTGTGAGTTTTTCTTCTGGTACCCAACCTTGATCTGGTACACCATCATTGGTTCGACGTGTGATGGCAACGCCAATGCCGAGCATCGGTACACCGGAGGACACCGGCCAGTCACTACCGAGTGAGACAGCTGCACCATTACGTAACAAGGTTGCCATTCGATATTGCTGAACTGCACGTTCTTCACCAATGCGAAGGATGGTCATCAACTGCATTGGATCAAGTTGTGCCCAGAGCGGTTCAAAGTTTGCGATAACACCCAACTCTTTGAATCGGTGCATATCTGCTTTGTCAACGAGTTGGCAGTGAGCCATTGTTGGTCGAAGAATCTCTCCATGCTTTTTGCGCGCAGCTTCGAAGGCATCTAATGCATTGCGAATACCCGCATCACCAATCGCGTGAATGTGTGGTTGAAGTCCTGCAGCAACGACTGCATCAACCGCTTCGATGAGTTCTTGACGTTCCCAGTTTGGAATGCCGTGTGAATGAGGGCAATCGGTGTACGGCTCAAGTACTGCAGCGGTGCCACCTTCAAGAATTCCATCTGCAAAGAACTTCACAGTTCGACCAGACAACAAAGGTGAATTCAGGTCATCGACGATCGCTTTATTGGCAAGCATGGTGTTGATCTCAGATTTCCATCGACCGTCAGGTTCTGCCAACCATGCGAGGTTTGCGCGGAACTTGAGTGCACCTGCTTTGAAGCCAGCAATCCATGTCGTAAAAGTCTCTTGCTCAACCCATGCATCCTGTGCCCACACCACGCCACTAGCTGAGTAGTAATTCGATGCTGCTTGAACTGCTGCAACTCGCTCAGCCTCGGTTGGGTCTGGAAGTAGGTCATAGACCAATCGCCACGCACCCCACTCGCGCAAGGTTCCCATCGGAGTGCCATCTTC
>JBEBBR010000170.1:0-6634 GCA_041158285.1 Actinomycetota bacterium | reverse complement strand
GACGAAGCGCTGGATATTGGTATGGAAATACTCAAGAAAGTTCCAGAAATCGTGGTGGATTACCTGACTGTGCGGTCCATGCAGTTGGATAAGCCACCTATGAATGGTTCAGCGAGAATCTTGATTGCCGCGCACCTTGGTGGAGTTCGTCTCCTCGACAATTGCGCTGCAACGATTGTGTCAGGCAGCTGACTGTTCGATGTTTACTCAACCACAAATCGTTAGTGCTCTCACTGCAGCCGAACCAGGTTGGTATGCCAACGCTGATGTGATTGTGATTGGTAGTGGTGTTGCAGGTCTGACTGCAGCCATTCAGGTGCGACAAGCTGGTTACAACGTGATGTTGGTGACCAAGTCGCATGTCAACGAAGGTTCAACCCGTTGGGCACAGGGCGGAATTGCAGCGGCACTTGATCCTGAAGATTCACCCGATCAACATTGGCGCGACACCGTCATTGCCGGTGCTGGTTTATGTGACGCGGATGCGGTTCGAGTTTTGGTGGGCGAAGGTCCAAATGCTGTTCGACGACTGATTGCTCGTGGTGCGAAATTCGATCGCACCGCTGCGGGCGATATTGCACTCACTCGCGAAGGTGGACATCACCGCGATCGCATCGCACATGCAGGTGGAGATGCAACTGGTGCAGAAATTTCGCGCGCATTAGTAGATGCGGTTGCATCGGATCCTGGTATCGAACTTATTGAACATGCGTTGGTCCTTGATTTGTTGCAAGACGAAACGGGCGCCGCGCAAGGTGTCACCTTGCATGTGATGGGTGAAGGTGCACGTGATGGTGTGGGTGCAGTTCTTGCGCCAGCTGTAATCATCGCTACTGGCGGTATCGGACAAGTCTTCTCGCAATCAACAAATCCAAAAGTTGCAACTGGTGATGGCATCGCATTGGCATTACGCGCAGGTGCCGTCCTTGCAGATCTTGAATTCGTACAGTTTCACCCAACAGTTTTGTATCTAGGTGCAGATGCGGTCGGTCAGCAACCATTAATTAGCGAAGCAGTTCGCGGCGAAGGTGCGTTTTTGGTTGATGATTCGGGCAATCGGTTTATGCACGGTGTTCATCCACAGGCAGATCTTGCACCTCGCGATGTTGTAGCCACTGCGATTATGCGAACCATGCTCAAACAAGGTGTGCCACATGTGTGGCTTGATGCTCGAAATATTGCTGAAGAGTGGCCTGTGCGCTTTCCAACGATTTTTGCGAGTCTCGCAGAACATGGCATTGACCCTCGTAAAGATTTAATTCCAGTTGCACCAGCACAGCATTATCACTCTGGTGGAATTCGCACTGACTTGTATGGGCGCACATCAGTGACTGGTCTGTTTGCATGTGGTGAAGTTGCGTGCACGGGAGTTCATGGAGCCAACCGTTTGGCGAGTAATTCATTGCTAGAAGGTTTGGTTTTTGCAGAACGTATCGGTGCGGTGCTTACTCACAACCTTCCGACACGTCGACCCGTAGTCGCTCGCACATCAAAAGCTCAAATTTTGGATGATGATCTGCGGATTGTTTTGCAGCATTCAATGCTTGAAGGTGTCGGAGTTTTGCGAAATCGTGAATCCATCACCAACACACTGAATGTACTTGCACCGATGCTTGAACAATCTCCAGACGTAACCCCAAGTACCAAACCGTGGGAGATGACAAATTTGCATGCAGTCGCTTCAGCTCTGGCACTTGCGGCTTTAACTCGCGAAGAAACGCGTGGCTCACACTGGCGTGAAGATTTTCCGAATTCACGGGATGAATGGCTGAAGCGAGTTTTGATTAAAGCCGACCGAGATGGTGTTCTTTCCGTGGATTTTGAAACCGTTGTTCAAGTACTTGACACAAAGGAAGTTCTGTAATGTCACACAAACCGCATTGGTTGCCTGAGATTCTGGATGCAGATGTAGCAATTTTGCTGCGGGCTAATGGTTTAGATGTTGATGAAGTAACAGACCTCATTGGTCGTGCACTTGCAGAGGATCTTGATGGTGGCGTGGACGTCACCACGATTGCAACTGTGCCATCAGGTCAGTACTCGACAATGGATCTCACCGCGCGTAAACCAGGTGTAGTCGCCGGTGCGATTGTTGCAGCTGCTGTTTTTGATTTGGTTTCAAACCATGAGGCAGATGTCGAAATCTTGGTTGCAGATGGTGTCGCTGTCGAAGCCGGTCAAGTTATTGTGCGGGCGGCTGGACACACGTTGGCACTTCTCACAGGGGAGCGAACCGCACTCAACATTTTGTGCCACCTTTCCGGCGTTGCAACTGCAACTGCCGCATGGGCCTCGGCACTTAAGGGAACGAACGCTCAAGTCCGTGACACTCGCAAAACCACACCAGGTATGCGCCGCCTCGAGAAATACGCAGTGCGATGTGGCGGCGGTGTGAATCACCGCATGTCATTGTCTGATGCAGCTCTAGTAAAAGACAACCATGTGGTCGCTGCCGGCGGTGTGGTCAATGCCTTCGCTGCAGTGCGTCGCAAATTTCCAGAAGTTGCCATTGAAGTTGAAGTGGATTCACTTGAGCAGTTGCACGAAGTTATTGAAGCTGGTGCGGATTTAGTTTTGCTTGACAACTTCTCCCTCGACCAAACTCGTGAAGCCGTGGATTGGACTGCAGGTCGGGCACGCCTTGAAGCTAGTGGTGGACTCACCTTGGCTGATGCAGCTGCAGTTGCTGCAACTGGTGTGGATTTCATTGCAGTTGGAGCGATTACTCACTCCGCACCAATTCTTGATATCGGAGCGGACCTTCACGACGCCCTACCGCCGAAACAGAAAAGTGAATAACCATGTTGTTAGCCATTGATGTTGGAAATACCAATACAGTCCTTGGAATGTTTGATGGTGAAGATCTCAAACATTCGTGGCGTATCGCAACCGACTCTCGCACTACAGCAGATGAATTGGCGTTGAAGTTTCAAGGTCTTATTCATGATGAATTCGATGTTGATGGCATTGCTTTGTGTTCGACGGTGCCTGCAGTTCTTCGCGAGATGCGGACAATGTTGTCTAGGTATTACTCCGATGTGCAACATGTTGTAGTCGAGCCAGGAATCAAAACTGGTGTTCCGATTCTGACTGACAATCCAAAAGAAGTTGGCGCAGATCGCATTGTGAATTCCCTTGCGGCTTTTTCGATGTATGGCGGGCCAGCAATCGTTGTTGATTTTGGAACTTCTACTAATCTTGATGTGGTTTCGGACAAAGGCGAATTTCTTGGTGGAGCACTTGCGCCAGGTGTTGAAATTTCTATTGAAGCTCTTGCTAGCCGAGCAGCTCAATTACGCAAAGTTGAACTTGTTCGCCCTCGCTCAGTGATCGGCAAGAACACAGTCGAGGCTTTGCAGTCTGGTGCTGTGTATGGATTTGCTGGACAAGTTGATGGTCTGGTTGAACGCATCATTGATGAGCTAGGTCAACCTGTGGCTGCGGTTATCGCAACTGGCGGACTTTCAGCAATTGTGGTTCCGGAATCTCGCACGATCACTCATCACGATCCTGATTTGACCCTGCACGGGTTGCGCTTGGTTTTCAATAAAAACCAAAGTTGATCATCAGAAAATAGGACTTCTGGCACTTGGGTGTTCTGGCGATCGAGACTACTTTTTCGAGTAGAGGCAAACCATAGGTTTACTCGAAAGGAAGTGCGAGATGAATACTCTGCTCCTAAAAATGGCGATCGGCGGATACCTTGCTTTTGGTGTCCTTGCTGGGCTTTTCATCATTGGCGAAAGTTTTGATGACCCCGGTGGCAGGCAAGCCATCTGGATGATGATCTCTTGGTTGATCCCACTCGTCATCGGTGTGATCGTGGCAGTTCGAAATCCTCCTATTGCCAAATTTGTCTTCATCGGGCTAACGGCTGGAATCGTCGTGAGTGCTATTTCCCAGTTGATCGCCAAAACTCAGTGGCGAAGCTGGGAATCTGAAAACGGTCCAATACTTGCTATCGCAACCTTGGTCGTATGTATTTCACTTGCAGTGTGGGCTCGCAAGAATCCGATGCTGGCTGGATCGCTGATGCTGGTGTGTGGATTTACGCCACTTCTCACCGAAGTCATTGAGATGGGCAGGCTGCACCTTGGGGGCTCTACTGGCGCTATGAGTGCTCCCACAATTGTGGCCGGTGCGCTGATGGTGTTATCCCAAAGTGGTGCGAAAACACAGTCATAACCGCCTCGCCAAAAGCAGATGCTGTAGTACATGTGCTCATCGGTAGGCTTGCCCACCGTGAGCGACCAGAATTCAGTGCCCGAAGTTGATGACCTGCCAGAACAGATGCAGGTGCGTCATTCCAAGCGTGAGCGTTTGCTTGAGGCTGGCCATGAGCCATACCCAGTGACGTTCGCCCGTACGGCCGCAATTGGCGAGGTCCGAGCTCAGTATTCGCATTTAGTCGCAGATCAGACCAGTGGTGACACCCATTCGATCTCGGGTCGCGTTATTTTCGTTCGCAACACCGGCAAGCTCTGTTTTGCCACATTGCGGGATGGCGATGGATCTGAAATTCAGGCCATGATCAGTTTCGACAAGGTGGGCGAAACCGTTCTCGCCGACTGGAAGTCAATGGTCGACATCGGCGATTTCGTTGGAGTCACTGGCGAAGTGATTTCATCTCGCCGCGGTGAACTTTCGGTTTTGGCTAACGGCTGGCAAATGGTGAGCAAGGCGCTTCGTCCATTGCCAGTTGCACACAAGCCACTCTCTGAAGAAACACGCGTTCGTCAGCGTTATGTCGATTTGATCGTTCGCCCCGAGGCTCGTCAAATGGCTCGCATGCGTCCAGTTGCTTTGACGTCACTTCGGCAGACTTTTACTGATCACGGTTACATCGAAGTCGAAACTCCGATGTTGCAAACATTGCATGGTGGTGCTGCTGCCCGCCCATTCACCACTCACTCCAACGCTTTTGATATTCAACTGTTCTTGCGCATCGCGCCAGAACTTTTCTTGAAGCGATGTGTTGTTGGTGGTCTCGAACGAGTTTTTGAAATCAATCGCAACTTCCGCAATGAAGGTGCTGACTCAACTCACTCACCAGAGTTCGCCATGCTTGAGTTTTATCAGTCTTACGCCGACTACAACACCATGGCTGCATTCACCAAGGAACTTATCCAAAATGCTGCACTTGCAGTTCACGGAACTTTGCAGGTAACTCACTTCGATGGTTCAGTGCACGACTTGGGCGGAGACTGGAAATCAGTTTCAATGTTCCCAGCAGTATCCGAAGCTCTTGGTGAAGAAATCACACCGAACACTCCAATCGAAAAACTTGTGAAGTTCGCTCAAGATGCAGGTATCAAACCTGAAAAAACATGGGTGCACGGAAAATTCGTTGAAGAACTTTTCGAACATCATGTGAGTGGCACGTTTGATGGACCAACCTTTGTTCGCGATTTCCCTGTCGACACTTCACCACTCGTACGCGATCACCGCACCGAATCTGGTGTAGTTGAAAAGTGGGATTTGTATGTTGATGGTTTCGAACTTGCTACTGGCTATTCCGAACTCATCGATCCAGTAATTCAGCGCGACCGTCTCGTCGCACAAGCAAGTCTTGCTGCACGTGGTGATGTTGAGGCAATGCGACTCGACGAAGATTTCCTTCGCGCACTCGAATACGGTGCACCTCCAATGGGTGGTGTTGGTCTTGGTGTTGATCGTCTGCTGATGGCATTGAGTGGCTTAGGTATTCGCGAAACCATTTTGTTCCCATTGGTTAAACCAGAACGAAGCTAAACATGACTTTTTCACCGGTTACTTTGCCAAACGATGTTGTCATTCGTATGGCTACCACCAAAGACGTTAAAGGCATTCGCGAACTCGTCGACACGTATGCAGTTGAACGTCGTTTACTTTCCAAAGCAACCGTGACCCTTTTTGAACACGTCCAAGAGTTTCTTGTGGCAGTTCATGATGGCGAAGTTGTTGGATGTGGTGCGATCCACGTGATGTGGGAAGACCTCGCAGAAATTCGTACGCTTGCAGTCAAACCAGAGTTTCGTAAAACTGGACTCGGTGGAACCATCTTGGAGTTCTTGGTAGATCGCGGTCGCACCCTCGGAGTTAATCGGCTTTTTTGTTTAACCTTCGAAACCGAGTTCTTCGAACGTCACGGATTCGAAGCCATTGATGGAGCTCCGGTTGATACTGGAGTTTTCGAACAACTCTTACAGTCATATGACGAAGGTGTTGCCGAAATGTTGGGGCTCGAAAGAGTCAAACCAAACACTCTCGGAAATACGCGAATGCTTCGCCTGCTCTAGTTCCATCCAGATTTAACGTAAACAATTTGTATGATTAATCATACAAATCAGCCGGTGTTACGAAGTCCTGTCGCAATACCGTTGATTGTCAATGACAACGCGCGTCGCAATTGTGGATCCGCTTCGACTCCAGCAACTCGCATCTCGCGTACTCGTTTCATCAAGGAAACTTGCAAGAACTGCAATGGCAGCAAGTAGAAATCGCGAACCTGCAAAGTGCTGCGTAATCCAACGTTGAGATCAAGTAGCTGAGAATTACCTGTAATCAAAAGGATTTCTCGAATTGTGCGTTGATGTTCTTCGATGATGACATCGAACACGCGATGAAGCTCGGCTGGTACAAGATGTTCGACATA
>JBEBBR010000169.1:0-7316 GCA_041158285.1 Actinomycetota bacterium | reverse complement strand
AAGACTTGGACGTTTACTCACCATAGGCTGACCCTAGGAGATAACACCCATGAGCCATGTCACCTACCATGGCCCCCGTAACTCAGATTTCGCCATGTAAAGGGGCACTTGTGTCAGTTCTCGACAAAATCTTGCGTATCGGTGAAGGAAAGATTCTTCGCCAGCTCGAGCGTGTCAAAGATCAGGTCAATGCGTTAGAAGCAGACATGAAGGCGCTCTCAGACGCCGAACTTCGCGCCCTGACCGACGAATACCGCAAACGCTACGCAGATGGTGAAAGCCTCGACGACCTCATGCCTGAGGCCTTCGCAACCGTGCGTGAAGCTGCCTGGCGAACCTTGGGCCAACGTCACTACGACGTGCAGATCATGGGTGGCGCTGCGCTTCACCTCGGCAACATCGCCGAAATGCGTACCGGTGAAGGTAAGACCTTGGTCGCCACCTTGCCGTCCTACCTCAACGCCATCGCTGGCAAGGGTGTCCATGTCATTACGGTCA
Organism: Actinomycetota bacterium; assembly: GCA_041158285.1. GTDB lineage: Bacteria > Actinomycetota > Actinomycetes > S36-B12 > UBA5976 > JAFMIT01. Next base: position 6,818 of record JBEBBR010000169.1, on the reverse strand, counting down.
ACGACTACTTGGCCGAACGGGACTCTCAGTGGATGGGTCGAGTTCACCGATTCCTGGGCTTGAATGTGTCATGCATTTTGGCTAACCAAACTCCGCCAGAACGTCGGGTTGCGTATGCCGCTGACATTACGTACGGCACCAACAATGAATTTGGTTTCGACTACTTGCGTGACAACATGGCTTGGTCAAGTGATGATCTCGTTCAGCGCGGTCACTTCTTTGCAGTGGTCGACGAAGTTGACTCTATTTTGATTGACGAAGCTCGTACTCCGTTGATCATCAGTGGTGCAAGCAGCGAGAAGAACGATTGGTATGAATCGTTTGCGAATTTCGTTCGCACCCTTGTGCCTGGTGAAGATTACGAAGTTGATGAGAAGAAGCGCACTGTTGGTGTGCTCGAATCAGGAATTGCCAAAACCGAATCGCATTTCGGAATCGAAAACCTGTACGAATCTGTCAACACCCCACTCGTTGGTTTGCTCAACAACGCCGTAAAAGCAAAAGAGCTTTTCAAACGTGATCGCGACTACGTACTCATGGATGGTGAAGTTCTGATCGTTGACGAACACACCGGCCGTATCTTGGCTGGACGTCGTTACAACGATGGCATGCATCAGGCGATTGAAGCCAAAGAAGGCGTCAAGATTCAGGCAGAGAATCAGACTCTTGCCACCGTAACTTTGCAGAACTACTTCCGTTTGTACGATCGCCTTTCAGGTATGACCGGTACAGCAATGACTGAAGCTGCTGAGTTTTCTCAGATTTACAAACTCGGTGTGGTTCCAATCCCAACCAACCGTCCAATGGTTCGTATCGATCAGTCCGACTTGGTCTACCGCACCGAGAATGCAAAGTTTGTTGCTGTAGTTGATGACATTGTCGAACGTCACGAAAAAGGTCAGCCTGTTCTTGTCGGAACTACCAGCGTCGAAAAGAGCGAATTGGTTTCCTCACTTCTCAAGAAGCGTGGAGTGCCACATCAAGTTTTGAATGCGAAGTTCCACGAAAAGGAAGCCTCGATTGTTGCAATGGCTGGTCGCCGCGGTGCGGTCACTGTCGCAACCAACATGGCCGGTCGCGGTACTGACATCATGCTTGGTGGAAACGTCGAACATATGGCACGACTCGATCTCGAAAAGCGCGGTCTCGACCCAATCGAGCATGCCGATGAATACGAAAAAGCATGGCCAGGAGCACTTGCTGCTGCCGAAGCTTCAGTTGCAGCAGAACACGATGAAGTTGTGTCCCTCGGTGGCCTCTACGTACTAGGAACTGAACGTCACGAATCTCGCCGTATTGATAATCAGTTGCGCGGTCGTTCTGGTCGTCAGGGTGACCCAGGTGAAACTCGTTTCTACCTTTCACTTCAAGACGATCTCATGCGTTTGTTCAAGTCGGACATGGTTGACACGTTCTTGCAGCGTTTCAATGTGCCAGACGATGTTCCAATCGAAGCATCAATGGTCACCAAGTCGATCAAGTCTGCTCAGACTCAGGTTGAATCCAACAACTTCGAAATTCGTAAGAATGTTTTGAAGTATGACGAAGTTCTTAATCGTCAACGTCTTGTGATTTATGCAGAACGTCGCGAAGTGCTTGAAGGAAAAGACATCTCTGATCAGATTCAGGATTTCTTCACTGACACCGTAGTTGGTTATGTGCAAGCAGAGACTTCAGATTCATACGAAGAAGATTGGGACTTCGAACGTCTCGCAACCGCTTTGCGTGAGATTTACCCAATGCAACTCGAACTAGACAAGATTGCAGAAGAGTCAGGTTTCAGTCCTGAATATCTTGAAGAAGTAATTCTTGCCGATCTACGTGCCGCATGGGCCAAGCGTGAAGAATCGCTGGGTTCAGAAGCCACGCGCGAACTTGAACGCAAAGTGCTTTTGAGTGTGCTTGATCGCAAGTGGCGTGAACACTTGTACGAGATGCAATATCTACAAGAAGGTATTGGTCTTCGGGCCATGGCTCAAAAAGATCCACTCGTTGAGTACCAGCGTGAAGGTTATGACCTCTTCGTTGCGATGATGGATTCTTTGAAAGAAGAAGTTGCAGGCTTCCTCTTCAATGTTCGGGTCACCATTTCATCTGAAGCTGAAGGTGAAGACGACGAGGTAGAGGTAGTGGTGCAAGGAGCCCAGGCTCCAGCTCCACGTCAACTTTCGTACACCGCCCCTTCCGAATCTGGTGAAGCAGCTGTTTCGCAGGTGACAAATTCTGATGGCACCACTCGTAATGGTCCGTGCCCTTGTGGTTCTGGCAAGAAATACAAGCGTTGCCACGGAGATCCTCGTAACGCAGGAAAATAAGTACGTAAGAAATTGGCCCGCCTAGTGCGGGCCAATTTCACATGCCGTGATCTTCCAGCCGTTGACTGCAGACTCAAGTCGGAGTGCAAGCGGGAATGCTTTCTCTCCAAGTAGAAAAGTCGTGGACGCTTCAATTGCGTGTGGATGTGGCTGGCACATCCGAATTCGCCCAACAAGAATTTTGTTGATGGGGACCTTGCGTTTCATTTGAACTGAATGACGAATCATGAGTGTTTGGCTCACCCGCGCAGAAGTAATCGATTTCAACTGACTCACGTTGCGTCTTCCGTGTACAACTTCTAAACAAGCGATCGCAATTCGGCGTACCCATTCTTCGGGTGGCAGTTCAACTTTAGGAGCGGCTGGCGCGGCTGGCGGGTTCACTTCACGGATAACTTTGAATGCGATTGGTGTGAGTTTCACTTCGTCTTCAAGTGCACTTGGTTCCGTGAATTTCAGCTCTTCTGTTGTTTCATCGCGTAGGTCGAGATTCATTTTCAAGCCAAAGTATTTGTCCGGGTTGTATACGAGATGGATCGGAACCAATAACGTCGCGGTTGGCACTCCAAATGGTGCGCCACTTTTCATCAATCATGGATGAAGTGACGGTCGCATTGTCTTGTGCAAGAAACTCGTGAGCTATCTTCCATAGCGAATCTCCCGATTTCACAACGTATGAAACTTTTTCATTTGTTGATTGCACTGGTGAGATATCGCTTGGTGTTGGTGCCGAGGTGGAATCTCGAGTGATCTGCTGAGCTTCTGCGACAGGATCAGGTTGCGTAACTGAAATTACTCGATCAATCACTGGCACTTCATCTGCCATTGCTGGCTGTGCCATCATGACACCAGTTAGCGACAATGCGGTAGTAACTCCAAGCGCGGTTCGTAAAAATGGTGGAAGTGTGCGAACGCCGTGCGCATAAAGTCGTGAATCTCTTTTTCCAATCATGTGAGCGACGGCAATCATGCTCAAACCCGCAACAGCTCGAAGAACTGGAGTGATTGCGAGAATTCCACAGAGGATCAAAATTGATTGCACAACCCAAACGGTTGTATCAAAACTATTGTTCATATTTCTCCTTTCACCGCAGAGCGTTTCGCATTTCACTAGCAATGAAAATGACAACATCGGTTAACTCAATGGGCTAGGTCAGGCCTGTGGATTGTGGAAACACGTTTTGTATACGGCGCTTCATTGATTCCAATGCGCCAATACGAAAGGAACCAATGAACATCACATCCAAATTTGTGTGGGGTAAAGATTCAACGAAATACCTCAACACCATTCGTCAGTCACCGCGAAGATTGCTTCTTGGGATCGCCATTATGTTGATCTCAAGTGTGCTTGGCGGCATTGTGATTTCGAGTGAGAGTAAAACTTTCACGGCACTTGCCACAGCCAACGATGTTGCTCCAGGCGTTGCAATCTCGCGTGCAGATCTCACAGAAGTTCAATTGCCTGCCTCAGCAGCAGGTTCGCAGTGGTTGCTGCCAGAAGAAGTTGGTGAAGGTTTGGTACTCAATCATGGGGTGAGCGCCGGAACCATTGTGCAAAAGAGTGATCTCGCCGATGTGTCGCCACCAGGTGATCACCTGGGCATATCGCTCGATTCAGGATACGTGCCAACTGGCCTCGAAGTTGGAAGTGAAATCTCGCTGTGGTCGGTTGATCCACAACGAGAGGCGGGTTACCTCACAGATGCCGTGGTGTTGAAGGTGAGTCAAGATGAGAACTCCCAATCCACCTACCTTGCAGTGCGCATCAATCAGCAAGCCACTGCGCTCGTACTCCAGCAGGCGGCCGTCGGTGCGATTCGAGTGGTCATCAGCACATAATCCGGAGTCAGGGCTCCCCGTGGTCATACGAATGTGAGTTTTTCGGCATGATTCGCCCATGCGTGTTTATTGGCCTGTATCTCGTGACCAACTGCTCAAGCTGCAGGATCGTCAACCACTCGTGGTGAAATCTGCTGTCGGCGTTAGCGTTACAGATGAATTGGCAGCAACCCTCGAAACCCAAGAGCAAGAGGAACTCGACCTCATCGCCGCTTTGGCAGCATCAGACATCGCTGAAGTCCCAAGTGCTGTTGGGGTGATCGAACTTGATGCCACTGTGATCGATTCCGAACTTGGCGAAGTCCAATTCGATGCGACGATCAATCTTGAAGACATTGCTTGCTTCCTCATAGCTGATGTTGAGTCCCAAGAACTTAGTTGGTTTGGTATTCAAGAAATAGATTCTTTACTTCAATCGCTCACTTCGAAAGGTAACTAACATGGATGGCGCAACTTTCACTCCGGAAATCAAGAATGAACCAATTCTGAATTTTGCACCAGGCAGTCCTGAGGTTGCCTTGACGATGGCAGCCATCGATGAGTTGCGTAGTTCTGTTGCCCAACTCCCAATGACCATCGGTGGCAAACGCCGAATGGGAAGCACAACATTCGAAGTGCGTGAACCACATGACACCGCTCGTGTGTTAGGTATTGCATCAGAAGCCACAGCTCAAGATGCCCAAGACGCGATTGATGCAGCATTGAACGCTGCTGAGGGTTGGCGTTCGCTGAGCTTTGATGCACGAGCAGCAATTTTCTTGAAGGCAGCTGATCTGTTGGCTGGCCCATGGAGATACAAGTTCTTGGCCGGCACCATGTTGGGGCAGAGCAAAACCATCTACCAGGCTGAAATTGATGCAGCCTGTGAGTTGATTGACTTCTGGCGCTTCAATGTGAAATTCGCCCGTGAAATTCTTGAACAGCAACCAGTCTCAAGCGCTGGTGTGTGGAACCGCATGGATCACCGCCCACTTGAAGGCTTCGTCTATGCAATCTCGCCTTTCAATTTCACAGCGATCGCTGGCAACCTCCCAACCGCACCAGCTTTGATGGGCAATGTTGTTGTGTGGAAACCAGCTCAGACTCAAATGTTGACCGCACACATGATTATGGAATTGCTCGAAGCAGCAGGTCTGCCAGCAGGCGTCATCAACCTCGTAAGTGGCGATGGAATTGTGGTCTCTGATGTAGTTCTCAAACATCGTGATCTTGCTGGAATTCACTTCACTGGATCTACCGCAGTGTTCCAACACCTGTGGCGCGAAGTCGGCAACAACATCGCCAACTACCGCTCATACCCACGACTTGTTGGCGAAACCGGTGGTAAAGATTTCGTCATGGTTCATCCATCAGCCGATCCACACATCGCAAAGGTTGCGATGATTCGTGGCGCTTACGAATACCAAGGTCAGAAATGTTCAGCTGCTTCCCGTGCCTATGTGCCTCGCAGCATCTGGAACACCATCAAAGATGACATGGTCGACACCATCAACAATCTCAAACAAGGATCTGTTACAGATCTTTCCAACTTCATGTCGGCAGTCATCGATGAGAAATCCTTCAAGCGCAATGCCGCAGCCATCGATCGCGCACATGCTGCCAAAGATGTGACAGTTCTTGCCGGTGGCACATACGACTCAAGCAATGGCTGGTTTATCCGTCCGACTCTGATCGAATCGAATGATCCAACTGCCGAATGGTTCACGACCGAATACTTCGGACCATTCCTCGCAGTGCACGTATACGAAGACGATCAGTACGAAGCTGTCGTGACCCAGATGGAATCTGTTGCACCATACGCACTCACCGGTGCAGTTATTGCGCAAGATCGCACCGCAATCGAGTGGAGCTTGAACGCGCTTCGTTTTGCGGCCGGCAATTTCTACGTCAACGACAAGCCAACCGGCGCAGTTGTTGGACAGCAGCCATTCGGCGGTGGTCGCGCATCAGGAACCAACGACAAAGCTGGCGCACCACAGAACTTGCTTCGCTGGGTTTCAGCACGTTCGCTCAAGGAGACGTTGGTTCCACCAACCAACCATCTCTATCCACATATGCTCTAGAGCTATTGGCGGCTGAGGTAGTCACGCAAAATGTCTGCCTCAGCCTCAATGCCTTTAATCATGACCGACTGCACTAACTTCTCGATAGTGCCGCCGACAAACAAAATGTTGGCTTTCACATTCGCGTGAATTGCCACCTTGCAGTGATCTCCTTGGCCGAAGATTTTGATAGACCCAGCCATGGAGACTGGCTGTCCCTCAACCTTGATCTCCAAGGTTCCCGAATAGTTTTGCTCATCAGAACTTGGTAGCCACTGGCGGATCTCACTGACGCGAATCACGTCACCTACAAGGCTTGAGACGACCGAGGGCCAGTCACCTTCAAAGCCGCGTGAGATTCGAATCTGAATCGAGCCGTCAGAATGGGGGAGGATCTCCACTTTCGGATCAATAGATTCCGTTCCTCGAAGCACCGCCTCGAGAGCGTCCTTATTGGTGACAAGTTCGAATCCTTCGCGTGAACTCACTGGTAATTCGAAGGAGACTTCAATCGGGGTAGCCATGGTCGCAAGTTTGCCCGAGTTTCCGCTACCGTAGGCGCATCGTCACAACGGCGTGGCGACAGATTTGAGTGAGCACAACATGCCTGCGCCAATGACGC
>JBEBBR010000168.1:0-7375 GCA_041158285.1 Actinomycetota bacterium | reverse complement strand
CGCTGTATCGGAGAGTAAGGACCCAATTCCAAGAATGAGGGAGACATTAAAAGTCTGTGCGAAGTGCACAACTTCAGAAGCAAAACTCTTCCATCGAATATTTGGTTCTATGCCGCGCACCAAAATCACATCGCGATGTGCCAGCGGTATTCGAGCTACATGGAAGGTGGTCGACGGCCAAAGTACAGTTCGATTCCCGGCTTCAACACTGTGAAACTGCGGACGATTCACTTGAAAGTCGTAATACATCTCAGGATCGATTTCAAAGACTTCTTCGGCTTGCCACACATTGATTAAGTGATCAACAGCGCCAGTGGCTGCTTCGCCGGCATCATTCCAACCTTCAAAAGCAATGAGCATGACAGGATCAACCAAACTTGGAATCTCCAGGTTTTCCATGTCATTCACCCCTTGCCGTAGTCGAAATTAAGTGCGCAATTCTTTGAGGAAATTGCAGCGGCACATCGTGGATTGCTTCATGCCACACATCAACCCTAAGGTCTGGATATACAGATTTGATATCCAACACAGACTTTTCTCTCGATTCGGTGAGTTCTCCTGCAATGAGTGCGCGCACCGAACATGGGAGTGGGGGAACTTTCGAGAAGTCTTCTATGGGGTTGTACGCGGCGAGTTCATCGAGAACTGCCATATGCCTCTCTAGGCCGATTTTCGTAGTCAAACGTCCGTCTGGGAGTGTTCGATATCCATGACTCACAGCTTTGGCTGCAGAAATGAAATCGGGAATTCCGCTGCTGCGTAGCCAGTTCTCTACATCGGTAAGAGTGAATGAACCAGAAGGCGGTTCGAAGCGTGGCCGAATATCAGTCCAGTTACCAAGTGAAGACAGGGGAGTGATCGCGCCATCTATGAGCAGTGCATCAAGTTCTGCCTGAACACTGGCTGACAAAGCAATCGAAGCTCCCCATGAATGGCCAACAATGAGTGGATTCTTGACATCGATGCGGTCGATGATTTCGATGACGTCCATGGCGCAACGAGCAATATGTACATCGCTTCCGATGGGAGTGTCAGACTCACCATGACAGCGCTGGTCAACTCGGATAATGGTGTGATCTTGAAGTTCTGCACTGACCGGATCCCAAAACCTACGTTGCTGACCCAATCCATGCAACAAAACGATTGGTCTTTGTGAACCTGACTGCACATCAAAGGTAATAGTTTGATGATCTGATGTCCGTAGTTTGGACGTTTCAGGTTTCAACATGGCTCCTCAGCACTATTTGTCGGGTACCACGTTATCCCACAGTCAAACGTGCTGCACTTAAGTAGACTCCGCGGAATGAACGTTACCTCTCAAAGTCTTCGTGAAACCCTCAAACGCAGAGTGGTTGTTGCGGACGGCGCAATGGGAACCATGCTGCAGGCTGCGAATCCGAGTATGGATGATTTCCAGGGTTTTGAGGGCTGTAATGAAGTTTTGAATGTTTCTCGACCAGACATTGTGGCATCTGTGCACTCGGCATATTTCGAAGCCGGTGTGGATATGGTCGAAACTAATTCCTTCGGTGCAAACTGGGCGAACCTCGCTGAGTATGACATTCCTGAACGGATCTATGAATACAACCTTGCGGCGGCGAAAATTGCTGTGCAAGTAGCTGGTGATTTCTCAACTCAAGACAAACCGCGCTGGGTGATTGGTTCGATGGGGCCAGGTACGAAACTGCCAACTCTTGGTCATGTGCCGTATGCATTTTTGCGCGACCACTACGAGATTCAAGCTCGTGGATTAATTGAAGGTGGCGCGCACGCTTTACTCGTAGAGACAACACAAGATTTGCTTCAAGCCAAGGCGGCCATCATCGGAGCCAATCGTGCGAAGAAATCCTTGGGTATTGACGTTCCCGTGTGGGCGCAAGTAACAGTCGAAACCACGGGCACCATGCTTCTTGGTTCAGAAATTGGAGCGGCCTTAACCGCCCTCGCACCCTTAGGTCTCGAGATTATTGGTCTCAACTGTGCGACAGGTCCGGCAGAGATGTCAGAACACCTTCGACATCTTTCTCGCTACAGCCCAATCATGATTTCGGCAATGCCAAATGCTGGCCTTCCAGTTCTTACCTCGGACGGCGCTCATTACCCATTAGGTCCATCTGAGATGGGCACTGCTCACAAACATTTCGTCGAAGAGTTTGGTCTCAACCTTGTTGGTGGCTGTTGTGGCACCACACCAGCACACCTTGCTGCTGTTGTTGAAGCAGTTAAAGATTTAGAACCGAAACGTCAACCATGGATCGATGAGCCAAGTTCTTCGTCGCTCTATGTCTCCGTTCCGTTCGTTCAAGATTCTGCGTACCTTGCAATCGGTGAGCGCACCAACGCAAACGGATCAAAAGCTTTTCGCGAGGCAATGATTCAAAGCAATTGGGAAGCTTGTCTTGAGATCGCAAAAGAGCAAATCCGTGATGGTGCGCATGTACTTGATTTATGTGTGGATTATGTGGGCCGCGATGGCGTTGAAGATATGAAGACTCTCGCTGGTTCACTAGCAACAGCTTCAACTTTGCCACTCATGCTTGACTCAACCGAACCAGCTGTCATCGAGGCGGGTCTCGAGATGCTTGGCGGTCGCGCCATCGTCAATAGCGTCAACTTTGAAGACGGAGATGCTCCCGATTCTAGATTCGCCAAGATCATGCATTTGGTCAAAGAGCATGGCAGTGCGGTCGTTGCGCTCACTATTGATGAATCTGGTCAAGCCCGAACTGCCGAACACAAGTTGCAAATCGCTCGACGGCTCATCACTACATTGACACAAGAGTGGGGGATGGCCACCAGTGACATCTTGGTTGACCTACTCACTTTTCCAATCACGACTGGTCAAGATGAGAATCGTCGCGACGGAATTGAAACCATTGAAGCTTTGAAACAACTCAAGGCTGAATTCCCTGACGTGCAAACCATTTCCGGTTTGTCGAATATTTCATTTGGTTTGAATCCAGCCGCGCGTCAAGTTCTCAACAGTGTTTTCTTGCACGAAGCAATGTCTGCAGGTCTTACTTCTGCGATTGCGCATGCTTCAAAGATTCTTCCTTTGGCTCGAATTCCTGAACCTCAACTTAAAGCCGCACAAGATCTGATTTATGACCGTCGAGTTTTTGACAATGGAATTGTCACCTTCGATCCACTGCAGCATTTCCTTGAAGTGTTTGCAGATGCATCAGCACAGAACTCTGGTCAGGATAGAGCGGCAGAGTTAGCCGCAATGCCTCTCTTTGAGCGGTTAGAGCAACGCATCATTGATGGCGAACGAAAAGGTCTCGATGATGATTTGGCATTGGCATTGGCAGAAAAACCGGCATTAGCGATTGTTAACGATCATCTTTTGTCTGGCATGAAGATTGTGGGAGAAAGATTTGCAAGCGGCGTTATGCAGCTGCCGTTTGTACTTCAATCCGCTGAAGTGATGAAAACTGCAGTAGCAATTCTTGAACCGCACATGGAGAAGTCTGACGAAAGCGGTAAAGGCACCATTGTTCTTGCGACCGTGAAAGGTGACGTTCACGATATCGGCAAGAATCTTGTAGACATCATTTTGACTAACAACGGATACCGCGTCGTCAACATTGGTATCAAACAACCAGTCAACGCCATTATCGAAGCGGCTGAAGAACACAAAGCCGATGTCATTGGTATGTCTGGTCTGCTCGTGAAGTCCACAGTCATCATGAAAGAAAATCTCATCGACATGAACGAGCGTGGTATCGCTAAGAACTTCCCGGTCATTCTTGGCGGCGCAGCTTTAACACGTGCTTTTGTCGAACAAGATCTTGCTGAGATTTATCTAGGCGATGTTCGTTATGCGCGTGACGCTTTCGAAGGTTTACGTTTGATGGATGCAATGATTGCCGTAAAGCGTGGAGTTCCTGGCGCCGAACTTCCGGCGCTTCGTGAACGTAAAGTTGCTCCGAAGGCTCAAGCCGAAGTCGATACGGTTGACCAAAATCGATCAGACATCGCGTCGGATAATTTAGTGCCGAATCCACCCTTTGTTGGAAGCAAAATCGTCAAGGGAATTTCGCTCAACGACATTGTTAAATATCTTGATGAGCGTTCGTTGTTCCTCGGACAGTGGGGTCTCAAGCCAAGCCGAGCAGACGACGGCTTGAGTTACGAGGAATTAGTAGAGCAAGAAGGTCGCCCACGACTTCGCTACTGGCTTGACCGAATCAAATCTGAAAGCATTATCGAACCATCAGTTGTTTATGGATATTTCCCAGCGTATTCACATGGGAACCAGATCACCGTGACCGAACCGGAATCTTCTAAAGAATACGAGTTCTCTTTCCCGCGACAAGGTCGAGACCGTCGTTTATGTCTAGCGGATTTCGTGAAGCCGCAAGGTGAAAATGACTATGTAGCTTTTCACGTCGTGACAATGGGAGCTCATGTTTCTGAAGTTGCCAATGAACTGTTCGAAGCAAACTCTTATCGTGATTACGTAGAGCTTCACGGACTGTCAGTTGCACTCACTGAGGCTCTGGCCGAATACTGGCATGCACGAGTTCGTGAAGAGTGGAACATTAATGCTGCCGATTCAAAGGACATCACCGAAATCCTCAAACAGAAATATCAAGGTGAACGTTTCTCGTTTGGATATCCGGCCTGCCCAGATCTAGATCATCAAGTGTTGCTCGCAGAACTATTGAGGCCCGAACGCATTGGTGTTGTAGTTTCAGAGGAATTTCAGCTTCATCCAGAACAGTCAACGTCAGCGGTTATTTTCCATCATCCACAAGCGGCGTATTTCAACGCTCAATAACTGGGTAGGGAAGTGGCAAAATCTTGCCACCGAATTCTGGGCAGATCGCTTGATGGCTACAGAACTGGCAGAGTCCAGATTTCCGTGGGAAGAACTCTCCAGTGACAATCGCATGTTCGATTTCTGAAGCAATCTGGTTGATCTGATTTTCAATTTCGAGAAGTTCAGCTTCAGTTGGTTGTTTAGTCAGGATTTGTGAATTACCGAGGAAAATTAAACGAAGTTCTTGTGCGATGACTCCTTTTTCTCGCCAAATCACTAACGCATAGAAAAGCATCTGGAACCAAGATTTGGCAGCCCATCGTGGGTCTGGTGCCTTGCCGGTTTTGTAGTCACTGATTCGTACAGCGCCATCTGCAGTGGTCTCGAAACGATCGATAATTCCGTGGATGTCAGTGCCAGACGAAAGTTTGTGAGCAACCTTGAGCTCAAGAGCGGTCGGGTTCAACATCGAAGGAGTTTCGAGTGAGAAATAACTACGCACTAATCCTTCGGCAACATCAAGGAATTGGGTTACAGCAGCAACGGAGGGTTTTGGATGTACGTCGAAGGATTCAACTTCCGGAGTCCAAGAGAGGTCGCCATCTATGGCATAAACGTTGATGGGTGATTCCTCGAGCATGGCGTCTAAGGCGCCTGGCAGGTAGGAAATCACGGTATCTACATCTCGAAGTTCAGGCTGAGTCTCAAACATCTTCTCCAGCACGGAATGCACCAATGTGCCACGCACTGCCGCTTGGGATGGAGCTTCAGGTAAACGATCGATAGTCCGGTAGCGGTAGAGCAACTGACAATCTCGAAATTGGTTGGCTCGTGAGGGGGACAGCGGCTTATTGAGTAGATGTTCCATGTCATTACCCTAGAGCGGAGTCACGACATTTAACGCGTCTAAGGTTCACCCATGACTCAGCGTGTTCCAGCATTCAGTTTTCTTGGTGTGCCGGTCTTTATCCCCAAAAGCGCCGGCCTCGGAATCGCACTCATCTCATGGTTCTTCGTTCCAGTGGCCCAAAATGTGCTCAGCCCAGATACGGCATCCTGGATCGTGATGGGCGTGGCCCTACTGCACGCTGTGGCAATCTACGTCACCATATTTGCCCACGAAGTTGGCCATACCATCGCTGCTCTCCATTTTGGGTACAAGGTCGATGCGATTGTTATCCATGTTGTTGGTGGCCACACGACCTTCGCCCGTGAATTCACGAGACCTCGCCATCAATTTGTCACTGCATTGTGGGGTCCATTGGCGACCGCCGGTATTGCACTGCTTTCCTGGGGTGTCGCACTTGGATTCGCGAACGGCATCGCCTACAGCGTGTTTGCCTGGTTGGCTGTGTCCTCAACCGTCATGAGTGTCATCAACCTGCTGCCAGGAACACCGCTTGATGGTGGCGCTTTGCTCTCAGCGGTGGTGTGGAGAATTCGCAAGGACCGCATCGCAGGTCGTATCGCTGCGGCGAGTGGTGGAATTCTTATCGCCACATTGTGGTCTATCAGCCCTTACTTGATGAATGTTTTCTTCGGTTGGGAGCTTGATACCTATAACGTTGTTGTCAGTTTCCTTGTGGGAATGTGGTTGGCATCTGCCGCGTGGAATTCTCTCTGGACTGCAAGAAAATCCAGAACTTCACCAACACCCGAGGCACTCACACCTAGTGATAACTCTGATCTAGTCCTAACCGAAACTTCTATTGATGAAGATCAAACTGTTATTTCAATTCTCAATGTAACGCGACGAGCTCTTGCGGTAGATGAAAACGAAAATGTCGATGCAGCCTTGCGGAAATCCGTTGATGCTAAGGCTGGTGCCATCGTTGTTATGCGCGGTGAGAATGCACTGGGAATCGTCCGTGATGCTGCAATTGCAGCTGTTCCAGTGGAGCGAAGGCTCACTACCAAAGTAAGTTCAACTGCCCGTCGCATTTCCGATAAGGATCGCATCCCACTTGAAATAACTGTGAGAGAGTTGCGCGAAACATTGAATCACCTTGGTGAGTCAGAGTGGCTTGTGGTCGATGAAGACAACAAAATCGTTGGAGTTGCACTTCGTAACGAGCTTCAAAATCATTTTCAAGAAAGTAGATCATGAGTTTTCTAGTCGAAGGTGATCGAGTTCAACTCTCAGACGCCAAAGGGAACAAGAACACCATCATTCTTCAGGCCGGTAAAGAATTTCATACTCACAAGGGTGGAATTCCACACGATTCAATCATTGGTCTTCCTGAAGGAAGTATGGTCAGTTCAACCAATGGCACCACGTACATGGTGCTTCGCCCATTGCTGTTAGACCACATCCTTGCGATGCCGCGTGGAGCAGCAGTGATCTATCCACGCGACTCAGCACAGATTGTTGTTGAAGCAGATATTTTCCCCGGTGCAGTTGTCGTAGAAGCAGGTGTGGGTAGCGGAGGCTTGAGTTCGTACTTGCTTCGAGCCATCGGTGTACGTGGTGTTTTACATTCGTTTGAACGTCGTGAAGATTTCGCCCAGACAGCTCGCAAAAATGTTGACTCGTATTTCCCAGAGCCACCAACAAACTGGAATATCACAGTTGGTGACCTGCAAGTTGCTGCTCATGAACAAACAAACCTG
>JBEBBR010000167.1:0-4656 GCA_041158285.1 Actinomycetota bacterium | reverse complement strand
ACCTTGCAAAACTTCAAAGCAGTGCCAAAGTAATTCTTGATACTCGCGGACTGCTGTCCGGCGCCAACGTTGATCGGCTTTAAGTAGTGGCTAATCTAGAAGAAATGTCATTCGAAGAAGCTCAGGCTTATGCCGAGTCTCATGGCCTCAAACGCGTTGACAAAATCAAGACTTTCTTCGGTTACGTTGGTGAATGTTGGCAGTTGCGCCACTTCACGTATCAATACGCACTTTCGAAAATCATTGCTGGTACTGCTCAAAACCGCCTTGGTCTTTTTTGGGAGTTCCTCACTCCTTTACTCACCGCATTGATGTATTACTTGGCTTTCGGTGTTTTACTTGGCACTCGCACAGACTCTGACAACTTTATTTTCTTCTTGGTTGCCGGAGTTCTCACGTTCAATCTTTTCTTGCAATCTTTTCAGAGCAGTTCCACATCGCTCGTCACCAGTAAAGATCTTGCCGAAACATTGCTCTTCCCTCGAATCTTGATTCCGATTGCCTTTGGACTTCAAGCACTCATTCGTTCCCTTCCGACACTTTCTTTGCTGTACCCCTTTGCATTGATTACTGGAATCACTCCAAGTTGGGCATGGCTACTCCTTCCATTCCAATTGATTCTTACAGTTATCTGTGGTCTATCAATCGGTTTGCTTGCGTCTCGTGCAGTCGTCAAAGTGCGAGACATCGCACAAGCCATTCCGCTCTTCGCACGACTGCTGATGTTTACTTCTGGTATCTTCTTTGATGTCACAGCTCGTTTTGAAAATGCTCCAGACACCATTGCAGTAATTGCAATCAATAGCCCAACTGCATTGCTACTCGATATGACTCGTGGACTTTTCATCCCAGAAGATCTTCCATCGAGTAATCAAATCCTCGGTGTCATCATTGGGACTGCCGTAACTTTCACATTCGCCTTTGTTTTGTTCTGGCGAGGTGAACGTCGCAATGGATAAAACCCCTTTATTGATCGCTTCGCATGTGAACGTTGATTACAAAGTGCGCTCTCAGCGCAATTCCGATGGGCGAATTAACAAGGTCATCTCCCAGATCATGGGACACTCATCAACTATTCATGCCCTCAAAGACATTTCATTTAACGTCTATAAGGGTGAAAGTGTTGGCATCGTCGGAACAAATGGTTCTGGTAAATCAAGTTTGATTCGATGTCTTGCAGGTTTGCAGCGTCCAACTAGCGGAGCAATCTGGGCAACTAGCACTCCAGCGATGTTGAGTATCAATGGCACGATGTTGATGAATCTCAGTGGTGCGCGAAACATCCGACTTGGTTTGCTAGCACTTGGATTGACTCCTGATGAAGTTGCGGCGAAATATCCAGAAGCTGTCGAAATTTCTGGACTCAGAGATCACATTCACTTTCCAATGCAGAGTTATTCATCAGGAATGCGGGCGCGACTTAAATTCGCTGTTGCAATTTCTCGAGTGCCAGATATTTTGTTAATCGATGAAGCTCTCGGCACAGGTGATGCGCGTTTTGCCGCAACCAGCAAACAACTTCTTGAAAACATCCAACAATCTGCCGGCGCAGTAATGATGGTCAACCACTCACAAGCTGCAATCTCTGCTGCTTGTAGTCGAGTGATCTGGATCGAAAAAGGAACGCTCAAGGCAAACGGTCCAACCGAAGAAGTCCTTGAGCTATACAGCGAGCATCTAGCGAAGCGGAAGAAATAGCCGTGCGCGTATTGGTTTGTACTGTTGTACATAATCCAACTGATGCCCGAATCTTTCGACGCGAAATCGGTGCGTTACTTAATGCAGGCGCTGAAGTTCATGCAATAGCTCCATGGAAAAGCGATACACCTGGCGACGAACGGGTAGTGCGTCACACTGTTCCACGCGCAGTTGGCCGGAATCGTTTTGAGGCTTTGCGAGCTGCACGTTCTCGAGTACGTGCGCTTGCGACAGACGTAGATGTTGTGATGGTTCACGATCCTGAACTTCTTTTAATTTTGCCGTGGTCGGTATTGCGTCAAACCAAAACTCCCGTCATCTGGGATGTGCACGAAGACCTTGCTGCTGCGATAACAACAAAGTCCTACATTCCACCAGCACTTCGCAAAACGCTTTCATTTATTGTTCGCCGACTCGAAAAATTGGCCGAACGTAAATGCACGCTGATTTTGGCAGAGAGTGCTTACCAAGATCGATTCACCAAGCAGCATGAACCAGTTTTGAATCTTCCACTCGTACCTGATGAGTTGCCATCAACTCCACGGTTGCGACAGGCAATCTATGTTGGCAGTATTACCAAACATCGTGGACTTGATTTGATGATTGAGTTAGCCGGAAAACTCGCACCACATCACATTCAGGTTCGCATCATTGGTGAGACTCATTCAGAGCAAGACGCAGCCGCGCTTCGGGCTGCAACTAATGTGAGTTGGGATGGCCCGCTACCTAATGCCGTCGCCATGGCTGAGGTCGAACAAAGCATGGTTGGACTCTCCTTGCTAGCCGATATTCCGAACTACCGCCATTCAATGCCCACCAAAATACTTGAATACATGGCAAGTGGTGCCGTAGTGGTGAGTACACCATTGCCACTCGCCGTTGATGTGATTGGTGCTGACGGAGTTGTGTTGTCAGGCTTTGACTCTTCCTGTGTCGCATCGGCCGCAGAAAATATCGTTTCACTTGTAAATGATGATCTGAAACGTCATGAACTAACCCAACGAGCCTTCACGCGAGTAAAGACTGACTACAACTGGAATATTGCTGGCGTTGTTTTTGCCAGCTTTGTCCGTGGCATTGCCAAAACCAACTAAGCCCAACACCTCTTGAGTATGCTTAAACTCATGTCTTTGCCACTCGATAATCCGGGATTACTCCTTAAAAAGGTGCGTAATCGGATTCGTCGAAATTTGGCTGGAGCTCAAGCAGGTCTACCAGTTAGCCGTCAGAGTTTTGAAAGTCCGACTCACCTGCGTGTTCACGCATTCACCACTTCTGAATCTGGTGTGAAGTTCTCATACAAGGTCGCATTCCCATCATTTTTACGAGTTCAAATGCGCACCACCTTGGCATTGAGCAATGTGACGTCTGCCGATATCGAACTCACAAAGAATTCACTCAGCATCACAGTTGCACTTTCAGAGAACACACCTGAATCAGCTGTGGCTTGGGCTGTCGCCTCAATGATTCAACCATCACTTCGCCCGTACACCGCGATGTCACGCGACATCAACATCACCGGAGCCGGTCCTGCGCTCATGCCATTTGCTGTGGGACATCGCATTCACTTCAAAGAGTTCAGTGGCAGTGATGCATCCGAGATGGAAGCAAGTCAGGCGATTGCACTCACAGATATTGATCGTGCACAACCGTTTTTTGATGTTGCAACCTTCAATCCAATTGGCGTAAAGATTCGAGAAACTTCTGGCAATCCATCTATCGCTGAAATCGTGATTGAAGATGGCATCTCCGTAAATGGTCAGAGATTTGCACTCGACGAATTCTTGGTAGAGAAGTTACACACTTTCACGGGAGCTCGTCTTAGAGTCGCAGCAACTTCATTAGCAAACAGTTCACTCGTTGCTGCTGTTGCTGCAACCGGAATAGTTCTCACAACAGATCGCCACGTCGAAGGTCTGCACCCAGAACTCAATCAGATTATTACTCAACCTCTGCCGGATAGCTTTGAAACGATTGCCGAACAGCAGGTCGTGTGGATGGCGCGCAGTGAAATGCAGCGCCGTTTAGCTTTGACGCATCATGCAGCGGCTTGGCAAGCTCAGGATGAATGGCCACTAGCAAGTATTTTGCTTGTTACGAATCGAAGTGAGATGCTTGAAGCAGCCGTGGATTTCGCTTCTAAGCAGACATATCCCAACACTGAAATCTTGGTTGGGGTTCACGGAATCACCGAAGCTGCTGCATCCAAACTTCTAAAAACTCACATCAAAACTCTCGGTGACAGAATTCAAATTCACGCATTCGATCAGTCTTCACCACTTGGTGAGGTCTACGGACAACTCACCAAAATTGCACGCGGCGAATATCTTGCCAAATTTGATGACGACGACATCTATGGTCAGCACCATCTATGGGATGCAATCATTTCGCTGCGTTACAGCGGCGCTGGTTTGTTCGGTAGAACTCCAGCGATCACATTCCTGAGTGGCACTGAAGAACTTTTGCTTCGACCATTTGGAATCGAAGAGACCTACAACAAATACATCATCGGTCCGACGATGGTCATGTCTAAAGCGGCATTACTTCAAGCTGGTGGCTGGAGACGTAGCCCGTGGGCTGTTGATAAAGCTCTCATCGATCGCTTCCTCGATGCAGGGCTTGGTGTTTATCGCGCGGGTCAACTGGGTTGGCTCTATGTCCGCCATAACAAGGGTCATACCTGGGTTCGAGATGAAGCTCATTTCCGTGAACAAGCACAACATGCGTGGACTGGTAAAGACGTTTCGCGAATTAGAGAAATTGTTTTGCAGGCTGACTCTGTGAGTGGGCGGTAACCGATGTCGCTGTGGATCATGATTCCTGCACGAGGTGGCTCCGTTGGGGTTCCTCGTAAGAATGTTCGTAATCTAGGTGGACAACCACTAATTTCTTGGTCGATTCAAAACGCATTACAGGCAACAGACGTTGATCATATTGTCGTGGTTACAGATGATGAGG
>JBEBBR010000166.1:0-2925 GCA_041158285.1 Actinomycetota bacterium | reverse complement strand
CGGTCACCACTGACAATGCAGTGACAAATCCGAGTAACAGGCCAACACGTGCCAACAAGATTTGTCCGCGGTTAGGGAAGTTAGACAACGTCAATCGAATAGTTCCGTGACGGTAGTCATGACCAAATGCTTGACCTGCCAAAGTTGAGACGATCAACGGGAAGAATGGCAAGAAGATAAATGGAATGATCGTTCTGAAGTCAGTTGGTTGTGGAGTAATTGCCTGTCCATCACCACTGAGTAATGTGCCTGTAAATGATGCAAAAAGCCAAATAAAACCAACAGCTTGGGCAAATGAGATTGCCGTGATGATCCAGGTTGATCGGATACTTGAAAGTCGGCGCCATTCATAGCGCAGTGCGGCGATCATTTGACATCTCCAGTCTTGTATTCCTGTTTACCTGAAGTCATCTCAAGGAATGCTTCTTCCAAACTTGCGCGGCGCGAAGCCAATTCGAAAACGCGAATGCCATGTTCGAATGCGATGTGGCCGATGGTGTCAGTGTCTTGGGCAACAACAGCCATGTTGTCTCCTTCATCGCTGACCACGAATCCTTTGTCTCGCAATATCGCAGCGAAACGATCAGCTTCAGAAACGCGGAAGATGATGTCGTTCTTTGTACTGCGGTCTACGAATTGTGAAATCGTTTCGTTGGCAATCAATTCACCTTTGGCGATAACGATAATTTCATCCGCCATAAGTTCCATCTCACTTAAGAGGTGACTCGAGACAAGTACGCAACGACCAAGTGATGCATAGTGCTTGAGGAAATCGCGTAGCCAGTGAATTGTTGCTGGATCAAGTCCGTTTGCTGGTTCATCAAGTAGCAACACCTGCGGGTCAGCGAGTACTGCACCAGCTAAGCCAAGGCGTTGACCCATACCGAGGGAAAAACCTTTAGGACGTTTGCGAGCAACTTCATGCAATCCCATGAGATCAATTACTTGGTCCACGCGAGAATCTGGAATGTTCGCCTCAGCAGCCATCATGCGAAGGTGGGCACGAGCGGTGCGTTGTGGGTGGAAAAGTTTGGCATCGAGGTGAGTGCCGACTACGCGTGTCACAGATGGGTGATCGGTCAGTGCAACACCATCAAAAAGTGTGGTTCCTTCACCGCGATCAAGTCCGAGCATCAACCGCAATGTGGTTGATTTACCCGAACCGTTTGGTCCGAGGAAACCAGTGACAAGCCCTGGCTTAACATCAAAGGAAAGATCGTTAACGGCCCGGTGAGCTCCAAAGCTCTTACCGAGGCCCCGTGCTTGGACAAGCATGAAAACCCCTTCAGTAGGTGGGCCTAACCTACTCCGCGATTTGGGTCGAGAATCCTGATACCGCGTTTAATGGCAGAATACGTCCGAATCTTTTCCAAGGAGTATTAAGTGCCAACGTATCAATATGTCTGCAATTCATGTGAGACACCATTGGAAATTGTGCAGGCTTTCTCGGATGATCCCCTCACAGAGTGCCCTGAATGTGGTGGCGAATTACGCAAGATCTTCAGTGCAGCAGGCGTGGTTTTTAAGGGTTCGGGTTTTTACCGCACTGATAGCCGCGGCTCCTCATCTTCTGACTAGTTCGCCCGCTTGGGACTTTCCCTCCCTGTGAACTAGTACTCCCCTGTGGGGTGTGAATAACTTTCACCTATCCCGCGAAATGTGTCAGACACTCACCGTATGGCCAATTTCTCAGTTCGGCAGCTCGCCCTGATCGTGATTCGTTATCGCGGCATCTTGGTGGCACTTATCATCGCCACAAGTGTGACTTTGTGGCTAGACGGCTCCCACCGAGGAGTGCCGGTTCTGATTGCCTCTCACGATGTAGCAGCAGGTACTTCAATCTCCCCTACGGACTTCACTTCGGTCTATCTCGATGGCGGAGATTCGAGTCTGTATGTCAGTGAATTCATCGAAGACTCCACGCAGACATTGGGAGTGGCCTTGTCGGCAGGGCAACCACTCATGGTGAGCAATCTCAGCAGCTATGCAGTCCGCACTGATCAGATCGTCGTGCAAGTTCCTCTCGAGGCGGGCAACCCTGGAAGTTTTTCTCGAGGGAGTCTGGTGCATGTATGGGCGTTAGGAGATGAATATGTGTCACTCGTGTGTAGTGATGCAAGAGTTCTAGAGACTTACTCATTGAATGGATCGGCATGGGTCACTTTGAGTGTTGCGCGTTTGGATGAAAACGCGGTCATGCAAGCTGGGTCAGTTCGACTAGCTGTCCTTTAGTGCAATTTTCAGGAACCGTGATGTGGCGGTTTGTTTGCAACCATTTCCTGATCACGATTCGAATCCTGCGCCGGTGGCTGCATTTCATCTTGTGTGATCTCAGGTGTGAGTTCGACACCATCAAGTGCCGCCCGCAGTGCGCGCTTCTTTTCGGCTGCAATTTCTTCAGGGGTTTTGCTCACAGGCGCATTCTTGCACCGAATACCTCTCTGCCTTCCTTCACTGACAAAATACGCATATGCCCGCACAGGAAATTTCGACAACCGAAGTCTCCTCGATGCCACCTGCCGAACCTCAATTCATAGCACTCGAACAGTGGCAATCTCAGGCTCAATCACATTATGAATTAGTAGACCAGCTCACTGTTGAAGTTCGGGAACGTAAACAATCTGGTGTTCGACATCCCATCGAAGATTTCTTATGGGAGTACTACTCCCTTCGTCCGAATCATTTACGTCGCTGGCATCCAGGATGGAACGCACACCTCGAAGGTGCTTCTGAGTATGAAACTTTTCGCGGTTATCGATTCGAAAATAACGCAGCATTTGTCTCGCAAGAATTCGTCGAACATCGCCGGGAATCTTTGCAATGGATGTTGAGTCTGCTCGAAGGAGTTGCCACTCGAGAAGCAAAGTTTGGTTGTTTCGGATTGCATGAATGGGCAATGGTCTATCGCCTTGAGCAATCTGAAGT
>JBEBBR010000165.1:0-3394 GCA_041158285.1 Actinomycetota bacterium | reverse complement strand
CTTAATGCTCCAGTTGGGTTGACAGTTGGCATCTTCCTCGGCCTCTCAGCGTTCTTCCATTTCCTCGTCATCTCACCCAAGTTCTTCCCACGCTACGAAGCTTCATTAGCGAAGAACCAGAACATCTTCCGTTGGGTTGAGTACGCCATCAGCTCTTCCGTGATGATCACATTGATTGCACTTGTGACTGGCGTGACAGATATTGCAGCAATCATCGCGATCTTTGGCGTCAACGCCATGATGATCCTCTTCGGCTGGTTGCAAGAGAAATACGAAAACCCAGGAAGCAAAGGTTGGTTGCCGTTTATCTTTGGTTGCATCGCTGGTGCGGTTCCATGGATTGCGCTGTTGTTCTATGTTTTCGCAATCGGACAATCAGGTGGCGAAAAAGCTCCAACCTTCGTTTACATCATCGTGTTGACGATCTTCTTGTTCTTCAATTCCTTCGCATTGGTCCAGTGGGCGCAATACAAGCAGGTTGGAAAATGGAGCAACTACTTGTGGGGCGAACGCACCTACATCACGTTGTCTCTGGTTGCTAAATCAGCTTTGGCTTGGCAGATCTTTGCAAATACGCTCATCCCACCTGCATAACCTTCTATTCGTCACTTAATCCGCTTAAGATTTGGGCTCAGTGCAAAATCAACTGAGCCCAAACCTTCAAGGGGAGCCCGATTCATGAATTTGAAAATCAAAGCAGTATTGATCCTTACTGCGGTTCTAGCATTCGGCAGCATCACCGCCCCGACTGAGGCAGCGACCCCCACTTTCAATTTGACTATCAAAGTCTTTGGCCTCGATAAGAAATATGCACCAAAAATAAAAGTCACTGGTCCGAGTGGATACTCCAAAGTCGTGACTGCTCCAGCTAAATTCCAAAAGAACATAGTTCTTAAGAATCTCAAAAAAGGTACGTATACGGTCAGCCCGCTCGCGGTAACGGTTAACAAGAAAATAAAGCGAGCTGTGAAATCTTCGTACAAGATTGCGCTCACGAAGTCCACAGGTGTGACTGTCAATTACAGCAAAGCATTCCTTGCATTGCGAACCTCAAATGTTCGCGAATACAAAATGGGACGCCAGGCACTGTCCAAAGCCAAGTCCACTTCAAAATTTGAGATCGCACCATTGAGTGCTGGAGGTCAGCGGATTTCTCCTTTGGCTGAGGTGCCTACTAACGCGCTTCCTAACCTAGACGCGTATCTAAAATCAGGAAGCGTCTCATCGGGATTCGCCACCTTTTTGGGCAACTCTGCTCTCGGGATCGACAATCCTCGAACACTAGAAACAGTTTCACTTATTAACAGTGCTGCCTATGTTGGTGAAAACCACCTAAGTATCGAATTTGATTCACGTTTTCCAGTGAAACTATTCGAAGATTCTCGCCTATGTCGGATCGCTGTTTTTGATTTGGTTAATGGGTTATCAATTTGCATCCTCTTTGTTGGAGAAAGCTACTCAACAACAGGAGAGAAATTAATCAGTACAAAATCGGGAATGGTATTTCTGCCAGTCTGCATGACTACCACAAACAACTGCCCAAAGAATTTCAGGAACGAACCCGCTCACATCATGCGTTACTCCATCACTACCGGTGAGCGAGTATTTCTAGGAGACATCGGCAACGGCGATTTCAGTTCAAAGGCATTGGTTCCACCAAATGGCCTTTATTGCATCCAGCAACAAATCAGTTCATTGGAAAAATCGCTTAGCGAAATTCTCTCAACTTGTGAATCTGAATATCTAGAAGAACTTGCGAACGGCGGAAGTGAACAGTTGACCTATCCAGCAGAGGCCATTACTGCAGAACCGATTTGGCGACCAGCTGCAGACGGCGGGCTCTATTACTTAAAGCAAGGTATTGGTGGAGGAATTTTCCGCATTTTGAGCAATGGACAAGAGATCAAGATTGTTGATTCACCAGAAGCCGTTCAAAATGGCTATGGAGCTGTTTTCTTCGAGGAATACTCAGATGGAAAACTGTATTTTGGTTTTGACACCTTGTTCCTAAACGGGCTACGTCATTCATCCCAGACTGAAGAATATGGAATGAGCATCTTCCCGAGACCAGAAATCGCACTCGGTGAGCGTGCGAAAGCCTTCGGCATTTATACCGATTCATTCGATTTTTACCCAACCGCACTGCCAGAAATCAAAATTTACGATCCCATCCTCAATCAAGTCGAAGACACACCGTGGCTTGCTTTCTCGGAAGATGCTGAAAACAATTGGGAAGATCTGTGTCAACCCTTTAAAGACTTCTACCCTGCTAGTCCAGACATTTACCTCAGTTGTCCGACTCCGTTCGAATATCGTCCTGGTTGGTCTACTCTGACACCAATTCCCGATAATCCATTCCCGCATCCCATCAATGGAATTTATAACTTCGAGAATTCAAATCAATCGATTATTACTCGTGGCACCACCTCCAATCCAAGTCGCAATGAAGTAACGAGCTACAGCACTACTGCAATCTTTAGATATTGGAAGCGGAGTTCTAGCTCACCACTCTCATGCGGCGTTATGCAGATGTTTCCAGTTGTTGAAAAGTACGAGATTGGAATGTGTCCGAGTTCATCTTTCACAAAAGTTAACGAGGCGCTGCATTTCTCAAATGTAACTTCCGCAACAGAGGTTGATTTCTACGTATACAACTTAACAAGTAACACTCTGAACTTGCTTGGAACTTTTGAAGGTCAGCTCGAGGGAGAAAATTCTGCCTCTGGCGCTTATTTTGATGTTTTCCAAAATTCATTTGTATGGTCGACAACTCGACTTGCTACTGATAATCAGCGATATTTGAATGTATGGAAGTTCAATCCCACCACCAGAGAGATTTCAAGTTCAGAAAATCCTAATGCTGATTACACAGCGAATTTTCTCTCGGTTCAGAGCGACTTTATCTATCCTGCGATTGGATAACCGAGATATATGTCGACCATGCGAGCACTGGTTTATTCACAGTTCGGTGGAGTTCCTGCGGTTCAGCAGGTTGCGATGCCAACTCCCGCTGATGATGGTGTTGTGATTTCAGTTCAGGCGACTGGTTTATGCCGAAGCGATTGGCATGGTTGGTTTGGTCACGATTCAGATGTGAAACTTCCCCATGTTGGCGGGCATGAATATGCCGGTGTGATCAGCGCGGTTGGTGCGGATGTCAATCGACTCAAAGTTGGTGATCGGGTCACTGTTCCTTTCGTATGTGGGTGCGGATCGTGCGAATTTTGTTTAAGTGGCAATGCGCAGGTGTGTCCACATCAAAAACAACCTGGTTTTGATTTGTGGGGTTCATTCGCAGAATATGTTGCTGTCCCCTGGGCTGACTTCAATGTTGTGAAACTCCCTGATGAAGTGAGCTTTGATGTTGCCGCGGGATTAGGTTGCAGATTCGCAA
>JBEBBR010000164.1:0-3258 GCA_041158285.1 Actinomycetota bacterium | reverse complement strand
TTTGGCACCTTCCGATGGAATGAGAGCCTGGATTGATAAGAGAGCTCTTACAAATCAACAATAATCTCAAAGCCGTTGTCTTTTGAGGTGATCCTTGGAGTGTTGAGGGAATTTGAGAATATCCACTTTTTACCAATACCGAAATTCTCTGATTTAGTGATTTTGCCATTGTTTGAAATTTTCATTCGAACTGTTCCAGTATCGAGGACTCTCATCTCAACTGACATCTCTGTTGCTTCACCGAACCGGACTGCATTACTGGCCACTTCCTCGATGTACTGAACCAGCAGAATATTCCTCGAATCGTCTAGTAGACATTCCTCTGGAACATCTAGTGAAATTTTCAAAATACCTCGCCAGGCCTCGACAACATGATCTAGGCGCTCAATTGGACTGCGGTAAAAGTTACTGAAGTCGTCACTTATTGATCGATTGATCATTGCTCCGAGCCGCTCCATGGTCCTTCGTGATTCGTCGTAATCCCCAGACTCGGCAGCCGCTTCTAATTGACTCGCAATCGATGTCAATTCCGTTTGTAAAGAGTTGTGGAGATATGACGCTATTTGAGAAGTCTGAAAATTCGATTGACTTACTTCGGAGGCAAACACACCTGATCGCATACTTTCCCCAAGGCTTAGAAGGATTTGATTTCTGTCACTGACCACCATCCGGGCCATCGATTGCAAAATGATGATGGCAGGTGCGTAAGGAATGACGAGTAAATAAATCAGATCGAATTGGGAGACAGACCAAGACTCATCTGCTAACACGGTCAAGAGTGCTCCGCTGATGCCAACAGAAAGTAAAAAGAGTGCGGAAGTGGCCAGATTCTGTATAAATCGAGGCTTCACTACTCGAGTGAAAATCAGGTGCGACGAAACAATCATGATTGACCCTGCGAAAGTTCTCGACAAAGCATCAACAATTCCAATGGCACTGTTGAGATTAACTGTCGAAAGCAGAAAATAGATGGCCAGAACAAAATAGATTGAGTAATCAAGATTTCTGATTGCGTCGATAAAGAGTGCCTTCAATTTGATGCGAGGGATTGCGCTTTGTGTATCAAGCCAAAGTCTGTGACTTAGCGGGCGAATACTGGTCGAAATGAGCTTTCTTACTTCCTGGGCAGCCCTGAGAAGTAGTGCAGCATCTATCTCTGCCGCACCTTTATTGAAACCTAAAGTCTTGAGCTCTTGTTGAATTTCGCCTATTTCCCGACGCAAAGTTTCGTCTGAAATTGCGGCGTATTTCTTCAACATTGCTTGGCGCAATAATGCTTCAAGTTGTTGGCGATATTCGAATTGCGCCTGTGTAGCAATTGAAATGATGACAAGCCAAATTACGGTGGTTACAGCAGAATTAAACACTCGAAGCGTCTGCGTCGTCACCGAATCGAATCCGAAAGGCTCACTCAATTCGAAAAGCACATAACCGCGAAGTCCACCAGCGCAGATGATCCCTAAAAGCCGAAAACACGCTTTTAGAGTTTCGCTAATCTCTGTTTTGCTGATAACCCACTGGAGGGGAAAAATTGTTGCAGCAGTCAAAAGAGTAACGATTACGCCAAGTGTAAAAACGCTTAAAAATCCCGAGACCGAACGGTCCTCACCAGTATCACTAACGACAACCGCTGTAATTGAAACAATGCTGAAAAGTCCAAAACTTTTGGCTGTGACGCGTAGTGAATGAAGACTGCTTACGAGTGTGCTATTCACGTGGTGGTTTCTTACCCGTGAGAGTGAAGTATGCGCGGACTAATTGGACTCTGAGATTCTTGCTGTCAGATTTGGAAATGCCCAAGGAATTATTGAGTCGGCTAATGGTTGCTTCTACTGCTTTTTCGGATACACCTAATGTCTGAGAAATCTGGACTGTCGACATTCCATCTGCAACCAACTTGAGAACCTCAATCTGTCGATCAGTTAGTGGCCCGTCAGATCGACTGGTAGAGCCTTGATTAGATTTCAAAGGAAACCGTCGCACTTGATGTATTAGATCAACTAGCTGGCTCATATCTGTGATGGTTGATTTGGTGATGTAGCGAGCTCCCACTGGCAACGCTTGGGCGAGTCCTCCAAGCAACCTAGGGTCGCTATAACTTGTAACGAAAATGATGCCGATTTGCGGGCTAACTTTTCGCATCAAATACGCAAGATCCATTCCAGTGGGACCCGGGCCTAGATCTAAATCAACAAGTGCCACTTCGACTTTGCCAGTCTTGCAAAACTCAAGCGCCTCTTTTGGGGTTCCTGTTGCTGCTACAACCTCTATGTTGAAACCCTTAAGAGCCGAAGACAATGTAGTTCTGGTGTAGAGATCATCTTCCAGGATTAGCACTGTCGCGGTGGCCATGAGCCAATTATGGTGAAAATACTCAGGTGAAACACGGTGTACGTGGGGAAATCCCTAATCGGTTGTAGGAAATATTGATGAGTGTATTTAGCCTCCGACAACACATCTACGTGAGAGGTTTTCCATGAAATCAATCAAAAAAGTTAGTGCGCTAACTGTTGCCCTGATTTTTGCTGCAACAAGTTTTTCAACCGCAGCATTTGCCGACGATCTACCAGTGATCATCACTTTGGAAAATCCTGTTGGGCTATGTTTCGATACGGTAGCACCCGCCACATTTTCCACCCTGTACAACGGTGATCCAGTCTCAAATACACCAGGTTCAACTCTTTCTACATCAGTGTCCATTTCAACGTTTTATGGTCGAGATGAAAACTGTGGCGATGTAATTCCAACCGGTTACAGCATTTCTGAATCAGGCTGGATCGACTCATCACTCAACCCGGCAAGTGGAATCACTACAAAAGTTGGATGTGCGATGGATCCGACCGAAATCCTCGGAGCTGGTACAAGTTGCACAGAGAATATTTTTGGGATTTCCCTCGATATCGTCACAGACGGCGCTGTGCCAGCAGGACAGTACTCAAACACAGTTACCATCACTTTGGTTCCGTAGAGAGTCAATGTAAATGCGAAGCATTGCAGTTTGGGCTTTGACCTTTACTTTAGTTCTGGCTAGTCCAACTGCAGTATTTGCGAATGAAGAATCAAACAGGTTGGGTGTAATCACACCCAACCTGTTACTTCTTCCGGATAAAAACGGAAAAGTACAAGCAAAAGTCTCTTTTCAAATCTCTGGCGATCAACCTGCATCAATCTTGATGGATGTCGTTGATGTGATCTCATTTGAAGATGGCCGGAAGCAGGTTCTCCCGGTTGGTACAACTCCGAACTCCATTGGAAACG
>JBEBBR010000163.1:0-2908 GCA_041158285.1 Actinomycetota bacterium | reverse complement strand
GGGTACGAGAGGCTGCGCATCAACTGGGGTGTTGATGCGCTACTCAATAATGATGACGGTTTGAGTCATGGCGGCATTGTGCCACTCCCCCGCCAAATAGTCACGACCCCCTCGCAAATCAGTTGCGAAGGGGTCGTGAGGTTAAAGCTTTATGCGAGTTTGGTCATCCAACCGTGGGTGTCCGCGATCTTGCCGCTTTGAATACCCAAGAGTGCTTCACGCAACTTCATGGTCACTTCACCTGGTTGGCCATTGCCATTGGTCCATTCGCCCATGGCGGATTTCACCTGACCCACAGGAGTAATCGCAGCGGCAGTTCCACATGCAAAAACTTCAGTGATTTCACCTGATGCAACACCATCACGCCATTGTTCGACACTGATCATGCCGGTCTCAGCTTTATATCCAAGATCCTTGGCCAAAGTAAGAATTGAGTCGCGAGTGATTCCAGGAAGCAAAGTGCCAGTGAGTTCTGGAGTCATGATGCGAGCATCAGGTCCGGAGCCATAGACGAAATACATATTCATTCCGCCCATTTCTTCAATCCACTTACGTTCGATGGCATCAATCCACACAACCTGATCGCAACCTTGTTCCGCCGCCTGCATCTGAGCAACGAGTGAAGCTGCGTAGTTGCCGGCGCACTTAGCTTCGCCGGTTCCACCAGGTGCTGCGCGCACATATTCGGTCGAGATCCACACAGTTACAGGTTTGACACCCTGTGGGAAGTAAGCGCCTACTGGACATGCAATCAACAAAAACGCATAGGAGTTTGCTGGACGAATTCCGAGACCCACTTCAGTAGAGATCATGAACGGGCGCAGATACAAAGACTGTTCATCAAGACTTGGAACCCAACGTTCATCCTGAGATACAAGTGCCTCGAGAGATTCCATGAAAAGTTCTTCTGGCAAAGCTGGCATTGCAAGACGGGCAGCTGAACGATTAAAACGTGCAGCATTTTGTTGGGCGCGAAATGTGTGAACCGAACCATCTGCATGACGAAAAGCTTTGAGACCTTCGAAGATCGCTTGACCGTAGTGCATGAAATTGGTCGCAGGATCTAATTCAAGTGGACCATATGGAATCAAACGAGCATCGTGCCAGCCACCATCTGCAGACCAATCGATGCGAACCATGTGGTCGGTGAAATATTTACCGAAACCAGGATTGGCAAGAATCTCTGCGAGTCTGGCATCTGTTGTTAATTCAGTGTTGATCTGTTTGGTGATGCTCATGTTGCCCTCGATTGCGTTGAGTCAATTAGGAAACAGCTGCGGCGAGTGCGTCGCCGATTTGGCTGGTGGAGCGAACTGCCGAACCTCGGGATGCGAGATCTGCGGCAACCGCATTTTCAACTGCAATGGCTGCTTCTGGTGCTCCGATGTGATCGAGCAACATTGCAACGCTGAGCACGGTCGCAGTTGGATCTGCTTTTCCTTGCCCTGCAATATCGGGAGCCGAACCATGTACCGGTTCGAACATCGATGGGTTGGTGCGAGTGACGTCCAAGTTACCAGAGGCTGCAAGGCCAATGCCACCAGCGATTGCGGCACCGATGTCAGTCAAGATGTCTCCGAACAAGTTGTCGGTCACAACAACGTCAAATCGTTCTGGCTGAGTTAAGAAGAACATTGATGCAGCATCGACATGTAGGTAGTCAGTGGTGACGCCAGGGAATTCCTTGGCAACCTCATTGAATACGCGCGCCCACAATGAACCGGCGTGAACCAACACGTTTGTTTTGTGAACCAAAGTCACTTTGTTGTTGCGACGAGTTGCGCGTTGGAATGCATCGCGAACGATTCGCTCAACACCGTATGCAGTATTGATGCTTTCTTCGACAGCGATCTCATGCGGAGTGCCAACGCGAAGTCCGCCACCGGCTCCTGCGTATGGACCTTCAGTACCTTCACGGCACACGACGAAGTTGATCTCATCTGGGCCTTTACCTGCTGCAGGTGAGGTGACACCTGGGAAAAGGCGGACAGGGCGAAGGTTGACGTGGTGATCAAGTTCAAAACGCATGGCAAGTAGCAAACCGCGCTCGAGCACACCAGGTGGAACAGATGGGTCACCGATCGCGCCAAGCAGGATGGCATCGTGTTTGCGGATTTCGGCCAAAGCCTCTGCTGGGAGGGTTTCGCCGGTGCGGTTGTAGCGGCGGGCGCCAAGGTCATAGTCCGTGGTGGTGAAGCTCAAACCATGGGCGGGAGCCACGGCGTTGAGGACTTTGAGGCCTTCGGCAACCACTTCGGTGCCGATGCCGTCGCCAGCGATTACTGCGAGATTTACGGTGCGAGTCATGGGGTGAGGGTACAAGCGGTATGGTTTGACCCATGTTGCGCGGTCGACTCCTTCTTTGTTGCCGCAGCGAGGCTCTCTAACCGGCCCTCTCGCTGCGGGATTTCGGCATGCCGGCGACCCCCTGACCCGCAGAAACTGAAGGAACAACCGTGAATAAGCCATACGACATCCGTAACGCACAGCAAAGCTCTCCGATGCCATTCCATCGGTACACCCCATTCATTCCGATCAATCTTGCCGATCGCACTTGGCCAAACAAAACCATCACCAAAGCTCCTCGTTGGTGTGCAGTCGATCTTCGTGATGGCAATCAAGCATTGATTGATCCAATGACACCAGCGCGCAAAAAGCGTATGTTCGAATTGCTCGTACAAATGGGTTACAAAGAAATCGAAGTTGGCTTCCCTTCAGCTTCGCAAACTGACTTTGACTTTGTACGAATGTTGATTGACGAAAACATGATTCCTGATGATGTTGTGATTCAGGTTTTGACTCAAGCTCGTGAGCATTTGATTGAACGAACTTTTGAAGCGATCAAGGGTGCACCTCAAGCAATCGTGCATTTCTACAACTCAACTTCTGTTATTCAACGTCGTGTTGT
>JBEBBR010000162.1:0-2509 GCA_041158285.1 Actinomycetota bacterium | reverse complement strand
CGGTGAAATGACCGGTGGATTCAATAACAACATCGGCACCAAGAGCTGCCCATGGCAAAGCTGCTGGATCGCGTTCTGCAATTACCTTGAATGAGTTTTTGCCAACGTGAATGGTGTCACCCTTAACGGTAACTTCCTGATTCAAGCGGCCAAGAATGCTGTCGTACTTGAGCAAGTGAGCCAAAGTGTTGATGTCGGTGAGGTCGTTGATGCCAACAACCTGAACATCTGCACCTTGTGCAAGTAGTGCGCGGTAGAAATTACGTCCAATGCGGCCAAAGCCGTTGATTCCGACCTTAACGGTCACGTTTGTCTCCTTAGGGCATGCAATGGACGGGTGTCCATTGCGGGTGGGTTGCCAATGACGAGCGGCTCTGATCGACGTTGATCTGCCTGAACTACGTGTGCGCATCGTAGCCGAGAACCGAACATACGTGAGCCTAAACCCTGCCTATAGTGAGATCGGCGGGCCAAAAGTCCGTAAGGAGTGTGATCTTCCTAGTTGTCGAGCATGTCTGGGGTAACCGCATGCTCGGTATCAGGAATACCCATATCTGACGCCCGTTTGTCAGCCATTGCCAAAAGTCGGCGAATTCGACCAGCTATGGCATCTTTAGTCATCGGAGGATTCGCGAGCGCTCCCAATTCTTCGAGGCTTGCTTGGCCATGTTCGACTCGAAGCTGGCCAGCTTCCTTGAGGTGATCTGGAATGTCGTCGCCAAGAATTTCGAGGGCTCGTGAAACGCGGGCACCAGCAGCTACGGCAGCCCGTGCACTGCGACGCATATTGGCATCATCAAAGTTGGCAAGGCGGTTGGCAGTAGCTCGGACTTCGCGTCGCATACGACGCTCTTCCCACGCCATCACACAATCGTGTGCGCCGATGTGAGTCAACATGGCCGAGATTGCGTCACCATCACGAACCACAACTCGATCAACTCCACGTACTTCGCGAGCCTTGGCGACAATTCCCAAACGGCGGGCCGCACCAACAAGGGCTAACGCTGCTTCGGGACCTGGGCACGTAATTTCGAGTGAACCGCTACGACCAGGCTCGGTCAAAGAACCATGAGCTAAGAAGGCACCTCGCCAAGCAGATTCGGCATCACACATTCCACCGTTAACAACAGTGGGCGGAAGTCCACGTACTGGTCGACCTTTGGAATCCACAAGCCCTGCTTGCTTCGCGAGGCGATCAGCATGGTGTGAAACACGAACGATGTAGCGGCTTCCTTTTCGAAGACCTGAAGGCGCAACTACAACCATTTCGGAATCATGTCCAAAAACTTCGGCGAGAGTTTGACGAAGTCGGCGAGCAACGAAAGCTGTATCCAATTCGGCTTCTATGACAAGTGCCCCAGCAACAATGTGGATACTGCCACCGAAACGTAAAAGTGCACTGACTTCGGCTTTGCGACAGCACGGTTTGGTGATGGACAAGTGAGCTAATTCATCTTTGAGCGCAGAGGTCATCGCCATCGTGTCACCCTCTCACTTGATAGTTAGGTACGGACTTCAAAATCTGATTAAAAGCCTGCGCGAGGAGTTCGGCATCGTGCTGATGGGGATCCCGCGCGCTCTTTAAAGGCACACTGTAGAGGTCTGCCTTCAAGTGGGACGCAGCTTGTACCAATTCTTCATTGTGATGCTCGGATTCACTGACAACAACATCAAATGTGAGACTTGGGGAAACCTCAGAAAGAGCCTCGAGGTGGTGGGCTGGAGAAAAGCCATGAGTTTCGCCAGATTGGGAGCACAAGTTCGAAACCAAGATTTTTGTGGCAGTCGAATTGACGAGAGCTTGTTCCATCTCTGGAAGTAATGCGTGTGTTAGAACGCTGGTAAACCATGAGCCAGGTCCTAGAACTATGACATCTGCCTGATTCACTGCAGCTAAAGCTTCTGGGCACACCTTTGCGTCCGCAGGGTGGAGATGAATCTGCTGCACTCGCCCTTGAGTCGTGGCCACCTGAACCTGACCCATGATCTGTGACTCTTGTCCGTCCGGGCCAATGACGGTTGCTTCAATGTCGAGGGGTTGAAGTGAGAGCGGAAGAACTCGACCTTGGGCGCCAAGCAAAGTTGAAACCGCATCCAGTCCAGCCACTATATCTTCAGCCTGCTGCCATAAAGCGGTGATTAAAAGATTTCCCATACTGTGACCAGCGAGTGAGCCGTTGCCTGGAAAACGATGTTGAAGAACTCGCGCCCACAGACTGCCCCACTCATCTGCACCGCACAAAGCGGTCAACGCCATCCGTAAATCACCCGGCGGGATAACATCAAAATCTGCACGGAGACGACCGCTACTTCCGCCGTTGTCAGAAACTCCAACAACCGCGGTGATATCGACAGGCAAAGTACGAAGTGCGACAAGTGTGGCAGCAAGTCCGTGACCGCCACCTAATGCAACAACTTTTACCTGGTTGGAATCCATGATTACTCGCGCCCGCGATCGCGGTGAACAACATGTGCCTCGACACCATGTTTTACAAGACGAGCCGTGAGA
>JBEBBR010000161.1:0-6529 GCA_041158285.1 Actinomycetota bacterium | reverse complement strand
TAACTCTTCTTGTGCAGCCAATACTGCAATACGCGCTTCAAGCGAATCATATGTATTGCGCAATGCATCAGCTTTTCGTCGATTGCGTGTGGTGCAATCTGCACGAGTTAATTTGTGGAGTCTATGTATCTGATCTCCAGCATCACGCACATAACGACGTACTGCACTGTCGGTCCATTCTCCGCTGGCGTAACCATGGAAACGTAAATGCAACTCGACGAGTTTTGTCACACTATCAATTACTTCATTGCTGAAACGAAGTGCGGTAAGTCTTTTCTTAGTGAGTTTTGCACCCACAACTTCATGGTGATGGAAACTCACTCCACCGCCATCTTCAAATTTCCTCGTCTTTGGCTTTCCGATGTCGTGCATCAGTGCAGCAAGACGAAGAACTAAATCCGGTTCGGAATGTGGCTCATGCGATGTTTCGAGATCGATGGCTTGTTCCAAAACAATTAGCGAATGTTCATACACATCTTTATGTCGATGGTGTTCATCGATTTCTAATTGAAGTTTTGGAAGTTCCGGAATAACAATTGCTGCCAAACCTGTTTCGACGAGTAGCGCCAAACCAATGCGTGGGTTTGAAGCCAGCAACAATTTTGAAAGCTCTTCGCGAACTCGCTCTGCAGAAATGATTTCGATTCGAGATGCCATTTCGGTCATCGCTGAAATCACTTCTGGAGCTACCGTGAAACCAAGCTGCGCTGCGAATCGAGCAGCTCGCATCATTCGAAGTGGATCATCCGAAAAAGATGACTCGGGGGTGCTTGGAGTGCGAATAATTCCCGCGGCCAAATCTGAAAGTCCGCCAAATGGATCCTGTAGTTCACCGCTTGGCAGGGACAAAGCCATGGCGTTGATGGTGAAATCTCGGCGGATCAGGTCTTCCTCGAGGGACTGCCCAAAGGCAACCGAAGGTTTGCGAGAGTCTGGGTCGTAATTTTCGGCGCGGTAGGTCGTGATTTCGACCTGAACGCCGTTTCGAACCCCACCAATCGTGCCGAATCGCATGCCGATGTCCCAGGTGGTGTCTGCCCACCCTTCCATCAGGGTAAGGGTCTGCTCAGGGGTCGCATTTGTGGTGAAATCGAGGTCCGCTTCGCCGCGACGAAGGATGGCATCGCGTACCCAGCCACCCACGAGGGCGATTTCAAAACCGGCATCAGCAAAACGCTTCCCGAGTTCCACCGCAATAGGTGGCACATCGGTGGTGCGACTCGCAGAAAATTCGTTCACAAGGGCGCAGAGTACGCAGGGTCAAAGCGCAATACCCTTAGGCTCATGAGCATCCGCCGCCCTTATCGCCCTCGGCGTCGTATTCAACGCGACGAAACGAGTGCGGGCGGTCTTGTGATTGAGCGTGAAACCATGCGGGCGGTCATCATCGGCCGACGAAATAACCGTGGTCGACTGCTCTGGTCACTTCCTAAAGGACACCTTGAAGAAGGTGAAACTCCACAAGAAGCTGCACTTCGTGAAGTTCGTGAAGAAACCGGCCTAGTCGGTGAAATTATGGGTGAACTTGGTGTTATCGATTTTTGGTTCCAGCAGGAAAAGTTTTCCATTCACAAGACTGTCCACCATTATTTAATTTTTGCCCGCGAAGGTGTCCTCACTGCACAGGTTGAGGAAGTTGATGAGATTGCGTGGGTGGCACTAGATCAAGTTGCCAAACGCCTTACCCATCAAGATGAGAAACAACTGATCGCCAAGGCGCGCGCTTTGTTGTCGGAGATGGAATGAAAAGCTCCTGGTCACGACTGATCGCAATTTTCATCGCAAGTGTTGTTGTGTTTTCGTCCGTAACAGTGTCGAGTACCGCTGCTGCTGCGCCGAAACTAAACATGACAGCGATGTCACCGTCATGGCTGAGCAGCAAGTCAGATATCACTGTGACGTTTATGGTAGATACAAAATCAACATTGCCTAATTCAACGGTTGATATTTCTCAAAGTAATAGTCCTTTAGTAGGTCGCAGTGAAATTGATGCCGCGTTAGCGGCGGATTCAAATTTCGCGAATCAGAAAATTGCTTCGATTTCAATTGGCACAGTTTCAGAAGGTAAATCTTCACACACCATCACTATCCCTCGGACAAGTCTGAGTTTAGGTAAAGCAGGTGTATACGTTTTATCCCTTACGTTAAAGAATCAACCGCAGGTTGCTCAGCAATCAATTCTTCTTCCATACTTTCCAAACACTAGCAACTTCAAGAAACTTCAATTAGTTACTTTGTTACCCATTTCCGCTGCACCATCAGTGTCGGCTCGCAACGAAATCCTGAATGACAAAGCTGCAAATCAATTCGGAACTGACGGCTCGCTCTACGGTTTGGTTACCGCCGCGAATAATCGATCCAAAATTACCTGGATGGTTGATCCAGATGTCATCGAAACAGCTCAGATTGTGGCTAATGGTGGCTCTGTTCTTCGCCCCGAAAGTCATGAAGTTTCAAGTGAACAATCAAGTGCGGCCCGTTCTTGGTTGAATAATGTTCAAGCAAATGCGCGTTTAGCAACAGTTTTCTCTATTCCCTTCGCTTCAGCCGATATCAACACTCTAATAAATCGCAATTTCAAGCGGCTTTCATCCATTGCCATCAACTCGAAATCCAAACTTGCCGAAGTGATACAGCGTCCATTCCTATTGGATGCGGTATCTGCTTCACGAGGAGATTTAGATTCGAAAACCTGGAACTGGCTGAGTGATCAAAGTATTGAATTGATCGTTGTTGGATCCGACCGCTACCCATCTGCTTCGAGTGCCTACACATCAACTGGCATCACAAATGTTGGAAGTCAGAAAGTTTTAGTAAGAGATGTTGAAGCAAGTTCAGCAATGACTTCTGCACTCATCGATGATGCTGGAAATATCCGGGACCATCAAACTTTTATCTCACAACTTCTGATCACAGCATTAGAAGCTCCAAGTCTTGACCGCGTATTAGTTGTGCAGCCTCGAACTAATCGAGCAGGGATTTCAGTTCAGAGTGCATCGAAAACATTTGATTCACTCGAACTTCCTTGGGTTAGAGCAGTTACGGTTGAAGAAGCAAAACAAAATGAAATTTCTCAAAATCGCGTTGCCCTCACAACACCAATCAAGTCAGTAACGAACGTTGCAACCAATCGCGACATGAACCGCATCCGAAACAAATTGTCTGATCTACACAGAATTTTG
The DNA here is from genome assembly GCA_041158285.1 of Actinomycetota bacterium. Taxonomy (GTDB): domain Bacteria; phylum Actinomycetota; class Actinomycetes; order S36-B12; family UBA5976; genus JAFMIT01. The sequence goes on along the minus strand of JBEBBR010000161.1, from coordinate 3,347 downwards.
CGTGAAAGTTCGCAACAAATCGCTATGGAACACACTCAAATGCGCATTGCTTCAGACAATTTCGAGATTCTCAACGATCGCGCAAGTCTTCGCAAAATTGCAGTCGAGCAGATTGGTTTGATCGAAAACTCAGTCAAAATTATGTCCGCCGGAAGTGTGATCTTCCCGCGGGAGACTTCGGTTGTTCCAATCACCATCCGCAATGATTTAGATATTCCAGTAACAGTTCGAATCCGAGCAATCGGGGAGCCTGCGGTTCGAGTCACTGCCACCGAAGTCGATGCCATCACTATTCAACCAGGCAAACGTAAGAGTATTGAAATCCCAACGCGTCTCGTTGGATCGGACTCTGCTTCGTTAATTCTGCGACTCACAGACATCAACGGTAAACAGTTTGGTGATTTCGTTCGGATTGAATTGGCTTCGTCTGCGTATTCGACAGCTGCTGCTTGGGCGGTTGGTCTTGCATTCGGTTTACTTCTGGTCTTGGTAGTCATCAATACAGTAAGAAGAATTCGTGTCCGCCGAGTAGAAAAACTTCACAGCACGGAGAACATGTCCGATGACTGAAAATAACGAGACGGGTTTGTTGCGTAACAGCGCTTTGATGGCTGCTGGCACCGTGGCTTCACGCGTCACTGGAGTCTTGCGAGATATCGCAATGACCTCGGCACTTGGTTTCTTCATTGTGAGTGATGCCTACTCATTGGGCAACACGTTGCCAAACATCATTTACATTCTTGTTGCTGGTGGCGCACTCAATGCAGTGTTCATTCCACAACTTGTACGTCACATGAAATCCGACGAAGATGACGGCAAGGCATTCGCGGATAGATTGCTAACCATCGTCGGAGTGGTGCTGCTCGCCTTGAGTGTGATCAGTGTTCTAGCAGCACCTCTCATTGTGCGCTTGTACACAAGTTCTGGTTTAAGTAATACTGAATATGAATTAGCTGTTGCTTTCGCGCGTCTTTGTCTTCCACAGATTTTCTTCTATGGTGCCTACACAATGTTGCAACAGGTGCTTAATGCACGCGGTCGATTTGCGGCTGCAATGTTTGCACCAATTGCCAACAACATTATTGCCATCATTGTTTTTGTTGGTTTCATCATTGTTGTTGCCCCAACTTCGCAATCACTTGTGTCCCTTAGCGACCAACAAGTCTTATGGCTCGGACTTGGTACCACTGCAGGTGTGGCACTTCAAGCACTTGTGTTGTTTCCATCCTTGATCAAATCCGGCTACTCGTTTCGTCCGCGCTGGGATTGGCGTGGAAGTGGATTAGGTCATGCAGGTTCTCTTGCAATTTGGACGATCGGTTTAGTCGTAATCAATCAAATTGCTTATGCCGTAATTACTCGACTTGCAACGTCTGCAAATATCGAGGCCGCAGCACTTGGAGAAGTGGCAACTGGTTTAACCAGTTATCAAAAAGCACATTTGATTTTTATCCTGCCACATTCCGTAATCACAGTTTCACTAGTTACTGCGTTGCTTCCACAACTGAGTCGCTTGGCACATAGCGGAGACTTCAACACACTTGGGCGCGATGTTTCACGTGCAGCTCGCATGATGTTGGCGTTGATCGTTCCGGTTTCTGGTCTCTTGATTGTTACTGCACCAAAACTCACGGCCTTACTGTTTGGTTATGGCGCTGCTGGTTTTGATGCCGCAGAAGCTGCAGGTGTGGTTGTCACCATGTTTGCGTTTGGACTTCCGGCTTATTCGTTGGTCTATGTGATTTATCGTGCTTGGTATGCGATGGAAAACACACGCACACCTTTTTGGTTGACCTTAGGTCTCAACCTGATCAATCTTGCGGTTGCAATTCCCTTGTTCTCTGCCGCTCCAGTGACTTCAAAGATTTCTATGTTGGCAGTGAGTTACAGCATTGCTTACACCCTTACTGCTGCACTGGCGTGGCGTCGACTTCGCCAAACCATCACCTCACTTGAGACCCGAGCCACATTCGAAGTCTTTATGCGCCTTGTGATCGCGACCGCTGTTTCTGGTGTAGTCGCCTGGCTGGCGTACGGCCTCAATTTGAGTGCAATCAGCTCGGGATTGGCAGGAGTTCTGCTCAATGTGGGGTTGGCTTGGGCGGCTGGCCTTGCGGTTTTTGTGGGCTGTGCACATTTGCTGAAAATCAATGAAGTTTCACAAGGGATAGCTCTGGTTCGTCGCCGTCTTGGGCGATAAGGGAATACCCAACGGTTTAGACTCGTTGCACTCAATACCCTCGTTTTACATCCTTTGAAAGAAGCATCGTGAGTTCTGACGTTCGCAACCTCATCATCATTGGCTCTGGCCCATCTGGCTACACCGCTGCCCTCTACGCAGCCCGAGCACAGTTAGCTCCTTTGGTTTTTGAAGGAGCCGTAACCGCTGGTGGCGCATTGATGAACACCACCGAGGTTGAAAACTTCCCAGGTTTCCCAGACGGAATCATGGGTCCTGCTCTCATGGAGAACATGCGTGCACAGGCTGATCGTTTTGGTGCAGAGTTCATCACCGACGATGTCACCGCAATAGATTTCTCTGGTCCAATCAAGACTGTCACTGATGGCAGCGGCAAGACCTATTCAGCTCACGCCATCATCTTGGCTATGGGATCTGCCTACCGCGAGCTAGGTGTTCCAAACGAGAAGCGACTTTCTGGCCACGGTGTCTCATGGTGTGCAACCTGCGATGGATTCTTCTTCCGCAACCAAGAGATTGCGGTTGTTGGCGGTGGCGATTCAGCTGTTGAAGAAGCAACCTTCCTCACTCGCTTTGCGTCCAAGGTTTACTTGGTGCATCGTCGTGATGAATTGCGCGCTTCCAAAATTATGGTTGAGCGTGCTGAGAAAGATGCCAAACTTGAATTCGTGTGGAACTCCGAAGTTGTTGACGTTCTAGGCGCTGACAAAGTTGAAGGACTCAAACTTCGCAATACTGTTGATGGCACCGAATCCGAATTGGCCGTCACTGGTTTGTTTGTTGCGATCGGTCACGATCCACGCTCCGAACTCGTCAAAGGTGTTGTCGACATCGATGATGCCGGTTACGTCAAAGTTCAGGGCCGATCCACCGCCACTAATGTCGATGGAGTTTTCGCCGCAGGCGACTTGGTTGACCACACCTACCAACAGGCAATTACCGCAGCAGGCGCAGGCTGTGCAGCAGCACTCGATGCTGAGCGCTGGCTCGCGGCACACGAATAATTCAAAACCACGTAACTGGCGCTAGTCGCTTAGGCTTCGCCCACTAACTTGAGGAGTTCTAATGGGTGCAAACACCGTAACTGTTACCGATGCAAGCTTTGACGCAGATGTGCTTAAGAGCACCAAACCAGTCATCGTTGATT
>JBEBBR010000160.1:0-2637 GCA_041158285.1 Actinomycetota bacterium | reverse complement strand
CCATCAATGAAACCTGAGTACATCATCATTCCTAACTATTAAATCCAACACCGAACAAATCAAGTAGACGCAACCACAATCCGCGTTTTCCAGTGGCATCCTCGCGAGTCAAACTCCAACGAGTGAAAGCAACAACTGGATATCTGGCCGGTTCTGGTGGGAATGGAAACGGTTTGCGCCGCACCATTTCAAGTTTCACGATGTCAGTGTCACGTTTCCACAGCAAATCAAGAATTACTTTTGCTCCAAAGCGAGATGAGCCAACACCAAGACCTGTGAAACCGACAACGGTTCCGACTCGACCTGTGCCTGAAACATCATAGAAAGGTGTGAAGCGAGAAGTTGAGTCGATCAAACCCGCCCATTTGTATTCGAAGTTAATGTCTTCAAGCGACGGAAAAGTTTCCATGAATTGACGGGCTAAGAGCTGATGCGATGCTGGACGAGTTTCTCGAATCGGACGAGTGTCATTGCCGTAGTAATAGTTGGCGTCATAGCCGCCCCACAGAATTCTGCCGTCCGCAGTCTTACGGAAATAGTGGAATTGATTGCCCGAGTCGGTAAGACCTTGTCCCTGTTTCCAACCAATTGAATCAAGTTGTGCAGCGGTGAGAGGTTGGGTTGCAAGAACGTGATCGAAAATTGGCATCACTCGATGTTTGATCGAACTTTTGAGTGGAGTGAAAGCGTTGGTCGCCAAGACGACGTGTTGCGCGCGAATTGAACCATTCGAAGTGGTCAATAAAACTCGTTCGTTAGAGTCATTCAATTCAGTGACAGGCGAATTCACGTAGAACCGAACACCGCGATTGCGCGCACTTTGCGTCAAGCCGCTGAGAAGCTTTGCCGGATTCATGAGCCCACTGCCCGTGTGGAGTCTCATTCCCGCCAAGAATGTAGGTGAGTGGACATCAGCCTGAATCTCTTCACGATTGAGAAACTCAGCTTTTTCACCCCAGGCATTGTGCAGCTCGACTGATTCGCGCAGCGCATCAACTTCGTGAGTCCGAGTTGCCACTGCTGTTTTGCCACAAGCCACGAGCTCTGCATCAATGTTCTCAGTGAGCACGAACTCTTGAATCTCTGCGAAATTGGTTCGTCCAAAATCAAGTAGTTGAGACATTTCCTTTGGCCACAGTGATAGACCATGAGCCAAGCCATGAGTCAACGATTCAGAAATAAATCCACCATTGCGTGAAGATGCTCCGAATCCGATGTCATGTGCCTCAATGATCGCGACATCGCACGATGGATCAATCTCCTTGGCCAGAATTGCGGTCCAAAGACCAGTAAAACCAGCGCCGACAACCACAAGGTCAGCTGCTTGTTCACCTACTAGTGACGGAAGATCTTGAGGCAAACTCAGATCTTTTCGCCAGACCGATTCTGTGATGGAGTCTTTGAGGGACTCAATCGCGCGATTGTCAGTCATGAGTCAGAACTAATGCCGATGATGGATCCCAGTTGAGTGAGCACGTATCGCCAATTTGATAACTGCTCATACCTGACTGGTGAGCCTTGATTCCCGTTTCGAGACCGCAATCGACTACTACCAGTGAATCGCCACCATAGAAGTGGGTGCTAATGACGGTTCCAGTAATGCGACCGCTTTCAGACACCTGAATCTGTTCAGGGCGAATCGAGCACGTGACTTGACCGCCCTCAACCTTTCCGCCTGTGCTGCTTGCCAATTCAATTCCGGTACTCGCTACAACTTTTCCATTGTTAACAGTTCCTCGAATGAGATTGCTGGTACCAATGAAATCTGCAACAAACACACTTTCTGGGCGAAGGTAAAGATCCTGCGGTGACGCGGTCTGTGCAACCTCACCGTGATTCATGACAGCAATGCGATCTGCCATTGACATGGCTTCTTCCTGGTCATGAGTGACGACCACAAAAGTGATGCCAACTTCATGTTGCAGACGCTTTAGTTCTATTTGCATTTCGGCACGAACTTTGCGGTCGAGCGCTGATAATGGCTCATCGAGAAGTAGTAGGCGAGGGCGTTTCACAATGGCTCGGGCTAGTGCAACGCGTTGACGTTGTCCGCCAGAAAGTTGCGCTGGACGGCGTTTTGCCAAAATTGTAAGGCCAACAGTTTCTAATACTTCATCAACGCGTTGAGAAATCTCAGCCTTTGGCAACTTCTCGCGACGAAGTCCATACGCGATGTTGTCATAGATGTTGAGATGTGGGAAAAGTGCATAGGACTGAAACATCAAATTCACTGGGCGGCGATTCGCAGGAACGCTCAGTAAGTCTTCTCCATCTAGTTCGATTGCGCCAGAGTCAATTGATTCAAAGCCAGCGATTGCTCTGAGCAAAGTTGTTTTTCCACAACCTGATGGTCCAAGGAGTGCAAAGAATTCATTACTAGCAATGTCAATTGAGACGTCATTAACCGCGAGTGTTTCACCATAGCTTTTTGACACATTGGAGATGCGCAGTAGAGGTGCTTGATTGCTGTTCACAAAGACTCCAGGACTTTAGATTTACGTTGAGCAACAAAAATCGTGATGAAACTAAACATCATGACCAAAGTTGCAAGTGCATTGATTTCTGGTGTGACGCCGAATCGAACCATCGAATAAATGACGATCGGCAGGGTTGGTGCAGACGGACCGGTTGTGAAGA
>JBEBBR010000159.1:0-11912 GCA_041158285.1 Actinomycetota bacterium | reverse complement strand
GCTTCTGTCGACGTTGAACCTGCTTCGAGATTTGAATAAGTAGTAGTGGTGTCCTCTTCGACATCAACAACACTGAGTGATGCAGCACCTGCACCGCCGGCACTGTCACGGACGTGAACTACAACAAATCCTTGAGCTTGTGCACGTGATGCATGTGGATTGCCTGATGAATCAAGCCAAATTTCGCGGCTAACGCGAATATCCCATTCTTTACCTTCGATAGTTGCTTTCTTCGAAGTGCTGCTGGTTGCAACAATTGCGAAAGCACCGTATTCATCGCCTGCAACAAATGAAGCTTCGGCTGCTGAGTCTGTATCGATAGCAACAGTGAGTGTTGAACTAGGAACTGTTCGAGCCGTTCCAGGTTGATGGATCACAATTTGGGATGCGACAGCAGCTTGTGCAGATTGAATGACAGCAAACGGTGCCAACAAACTTGCAGCAATTACTGCGAGAGTGGTCGGCATTGAAATGCGACGGTGAATACGATTTTTATTATGTGAGCGGAACAAGGAGTTCACGTTGATTAGTCCTAACCGAAGGGGTGGATGCCCGCTAAGTGTGCCGAACTTTTGTGCAGACATTGCAACCGATAGGGCAGTCGTTATTCATTCTTAATAGTGGGACTTTTCACACCGCATTCGTGAAAGCGGTTACATTTATGTGCAGCGCAATTTCGCTCACATTTCGCATGGGCCAAAAGTCACCTTTGTGCTCGAGAAATAAAACAATCTGGTAACGGTGTGTTCATTTTGTTTGCCGTAAGTATTACCAAGGGGTTTACTTCGACCGCTGCGGTTCAAACAGAGCCGCTGTAATCAACTTTTCTATGGAGGAACTGCATGTTGCACGCAAAGCGTCGCATTACTGCTGCCGCCGCATGTCTCGCATTGGGCTTTTCAGTCCTAGCCGCGACTGCACCGGCAGAAGCTGCAACCAAGACATTGACCGTATGGGCTGACGAAGATCGTGGTCCAGTTCTCAAGGCACTCTTGGTCGGTAAGACCCCAGTGGCTGGCTACAAGATCGTCATCAAGACCTTCTCAAGCCTTGACGCCCTTAACACCGCTTGGAACGCTGCTACTAAGGCAACCGGTCCAGACGTAATCTTCAGCAACGCTGGTCTTGCTGCATCAGGTGGTAAGTCAGGAAAGCTTATTTCCTTGACCCTCCCAGCATCAGTCAAGTCACAGTTCGGTGCAAAAGCATTCACCGCTTTGTCATACCGCAGCAAGGTCTACGGCATGCCAATTGACGTTGACACCACCGCACTCTTCTGGAACAAGAAGCTTTTCGGTAAGACCGCTCCAACCACACTTGGTGCAATGGTTTCTTACTACAAGAACAACAAGACCGCTAAGGGTCTAACCGGTGGCGTTTGCGTCTCTGACTCTGTTTGGGGATCACAGTCCATCATCACCGCAATGGGTGGATCTGCATGGACCTACGACTCAAAGGGAAATCCACTTCCTAACACCACCAAGATCAACAGTGCAGCTTTCAAGGCTAACTTCACCTCGTTGTTGCTCAACAGCTCAGGAACCTCAAATGGTTTCTACCAGCAAAATGGTGACTGCAAGGCAGACTTCATTGCAGGCAAGATTCCATTCATCAACACCGGTGGCTGGAACTACCCATTCGAAGGTGCAGCCTTCAATGTTGGCGTTACCGCTATGCCAGGTATTAAGAAGGGAACCTTCGGTTCACCTTGGACCGGTTTCCAGGCTGTATACGTTTCACGTTACGCAAAGGACAACGGCAAGCTCGCTGGCGCAATGAAGTTCGCAGTGAACTACATGGGTTCAAGCGCAGTTCAGGCATCACTTGGTGCTGCAGGCTCACGCCCACCAGCCAACCTTGCTGCTGCTAAGAAGATGAACGATCCAGTTCTTGCAGGTCTCGCACTTGCAGGTTCAAAGGGTGTTCTTCAGCTCTCTGCAATGCTCGATGACAACACCGCTGGTTCAAACTGGTACGGAATCGTTCCAGATGCATTCAACAAGATCCTTGTTGATGGCGACCCAGTTGGTTCAACTCTCGACACCCTTGCAACGAAGATTAAGCAGAACTTCGTTCATGGTGCAGCTCAAGCTGGCATCAGCTAAATAGCACTACCAAAGGAAATGGTGCGGTGGTCTCCGGACCCCGCACCATTTTCTTTGTTCTAACTTCCTAAACTTCGCTCATCATTGTTGGCAAAACAGCTAATTAACACTGTTTTATTTTTCAGGGGTCATGTTGTACAGATTGGCCGGATTCCGCGGACTACCCGCGACGATTCTTAAATTTATTCTTCTTGCGATCGTCGACATCATCGGCGGTATCGCAATCACACAAGCAATCGCAGGACGCGCAACGGTCATGATTGTTGTGTTGGCCGCGATTTTGCTTGGCGTCAATTACGTCTATTTATTCCGCGCACCAGTGCAGTGGAAGTTCCTCACCCCCGGACTTGTTTTCCTCGCTGCGTTTGTGTTGACACCGATCATCTACACCGTTGGTATGTCAGGCTTCAACTACACGACTGGTAACGAAATTAGTCGTGACGAAGCGATTGCGGCTTTGGTCGACAACAGCCTTGCCGAAGATCCGGAGGGCACCGCATACGACATCACACTTGGTAAAGATTCCAATGGTGACATGTCTGCCTTGATGATGAACCAGATCGATGGAGTTGTGTCGCTTGCAACTCTCGATGGTGTCACACCACTTGAAGAAGGAACTTACGAACTCAGTGAGTTTGGTGTACCGAATGCAGCTGAAGGTTTCACTGCGTACACACCAGATGAGATCGCAGAGCTTGGTGACAAAATCACTGAAGTGCGATTCCCACTTGGTGATGGTTCATTCGCTTCACCAATCTACGAAGAACTTGCAGTTCGATTAACTCAAGATCTCACTTATGATCCAAAGACAGACACCTTGACTTCAATGTCAACTGGCATCGTCTACAAAGACAACGGCAACGGCAACTTCGCTGATCCTGCCGATCCAGATAACCAAGATTCGAAGTTGTACCCAGGTTGGCGTGCTGTCAACTTCCCAGACAACTTCAAGGGATTGTTGTTTGATCCAGAAATCCGTAACCCGTTTATTGGTGTTTTCGGTTGGACGGTTGCGTTTGCATTCCTTTCGGTGATCACGACTTTTGCAGTCGGTCTCACTTTGGCGATCGCAATGGACAAACCAATCCGTGGCCGTCGCATGTACCGCTCGATTTTAATTTTGCCTTATGCGATTCCAGGCTTCCTATCGATCTTGATTTGGCGCGGTATGTTCCAGCGCGATTTCGGTATCATCAACCGACTTCTCACCGACTTCGGTTTAATCAGTGCCAACATTGACTGGTTCGAAAACACGTGGACAGCTCGTGCAGTGATTTTGATTGTGAACCTCTGGCTTGGTTTCCCTTACATGTACCTCATTGCTAGCGGTGCATTGCAGGCAATCCCAGCAGAACTCAAAGAGGCAGCTGCAATCGATGGAGCCTCACCATTCCAGTCGTTCCGTCAAATTGTTTTGCCATTGTTGCTGCAGATTTTGAATCCGTTGTTGATTTCTTCGTTCGCGTTCAACTTCAACAACTTCAACATCATCTACTTGCTCACCGGCGGTGGGCCGCGTGACGAACTCAACGGTGAACGTGCCGGTTCGACTGACATTTTGATCAGCTACGCGTACCAAACAGCGATTACCAATCCGCTTGATCAAAACTTCGGTTTGGCATCAGCGATCTCATTGTTCATGTTCATCATTGTGGGCGTGCTTTCGATGTGGAGTTTGAGACGTTCGAAGGCATTGGAGGAGTTCTAAGATGAAAACTTTCCGCGTTAATTTGTGGCGTCACATCACCGCTTGGGTTTTGATTGCCTTCACAGCATTTCCAATTTATGTTGTTGTGATGTCATCACTTGATACTTCTGGTGGCTTGCTCACAACATCGCTGATTCCACCTGAGATGGGTTTTGACAACTTCGCCAAACTCTTCAACGATGATCAGATTCCGTTTATGACTTGGGTGAAGAACTCACTCTATGTTGCAAGCATCACCGCTGTGGTCTCTGTATTCATGGGTGCAGCTTCGGCATACGCATTCAGCCGCCTACGTTTCAAGGGCCGCAAACTTGGTATCCAGGCTTTGCTGTTGATTCAGGTGTTCCCATCCTTCTTGGCTTTGTCTGCAATCTTCGTCATCATGGGTGAGGTCTACAAAGTGTTCCCAGCGTTTGGTCTCGGAACCACCGGCGGCTTGTTGTTGATCTATCTCGGTGGATCGATGGGTATCAATGCCTGGCTCCTCAAGGGCTTCATTGACTCCATCCCTGCCGAACTTGATGAATCAGCTCGCATTGACGGTGCAACCGCAAGCCAGATCTACTGGTTGATCTTCTTCCCACTCGCTGCACCTGTACTTGCAGTTGTGACTTTGCTGTCCTTCATCGGTACGTTCAACGAATTCGTTCTCGCTTCGTTGTTCTTGACCGACGTAGATCAGCGCACAGTTGCTGTTGGTTTGCAGCAGTTCATCGGTGGAAAGTTTGATCAAAACTGGGGACCATTCACCGCGGGATCTTTGCTTGCATCGATTCCAATTGTGATCATCTTCCTCTCACTTCAGCGCTACATCATTGGCGGTCTCACTGCTGGTTCTGTAAAGGGCTAGTAGTGGATCTCGTCGGGATTCATCACGACGGTTCGGACCTGTACGTATCTCACGACTCACCTGAGTTCGGCGAGGTGGTGCAGGTCCGCCTTCGTGTGTGGGATCAATTAGGAATTGATCGTGTTTCTGTGCGATCTGTGCTTGATGGTGAAGCACAGTTGTTTCATGCCTCAATCACACACGAAGCAAACGGTGATGTGTGGTGGCAAGCAGATCTTCCAATTCGAAACGTTGTGCAGCACTATCGCTGGTTTGTTAAGGGTGAAGCGATCGAATACGGCTGGCTGAATGCTGCTGGATTTTTCCCACATGATGTGACCGACGCATCAGATTTTTCGATCAGTGTTTCGAGTCCAACTCCTGAGTGGCTGAAACGCGCGCAGGTGTACCAAATTTTCCCTGACCGCTTTGCCAAAAGTGATCGCGAATACGAAAAACCATCTTGGTTAGTTCAACGTGATTGGTCACAACTTCCTGAAGGTCGATCAGCTAATACGGCGTATGAATGGTTTGGTGGCGACTTGTGGGGTGCTGCTGAAAAACTTGATTACCTACAGACTCTCGGAGTCAATACGGTCTATTTCACGCCATTCTTTCCAGCACGCTCAACACATCGTTATGACGCACATTCATTTGAGTCAGTCGACGAACTGCTCGGTGGCGATGATGCTCTGAAGTATTTCGTTGAGCAGGCACATAAACGCGGAATGCGGGTCATCGGTGACATCACTTTGAATCACTGTGGTGTCACACATGAATGGTTTGTTAAAGCTCAGGCAGGGGAGCACCCATACCGCGAGTTCTTCACATTTGATGAAAAGCTTCCACAGGGGTATGAATGTTGGCTAGGTGTTCGCACGTTACCTAAATTCAATTTCAATTCCGAAGAGCTGATCAAACGTTTTATTACTGATGACAAATCGATTATTCGCAAATGGCTGCGAACACCTTTTGGACTTGATGGGTGGCGAGTCGATGTTGCCAACATGGCCGGTCGTCAAGGTGAATTCGATCTCACTCGAGACATTGCGAAAATTGTTCGCGCAGTAGTGCGAGAAGAAGGCGAAGACAAAGTTCTGATCGCTGAACACTTCCATGATGCAGGTCCAGACCTTCAAGGTCATGGCTGGCATGGAACGATGAACTATTCCGCATTCCAGCGACCTATCTTGGGTTGGCTTGCAGGCAAGGAATATCGAGAAGAGACTTTGCAACATCCAGTTCCAATGCCTCACTACTCAGGCCAACACATGGTGACGAGTATTGAAGCATTCAGTGCACGTATGCCATGGCGTAGTCGAATCAACAGTTGGCCAACTTTGGGTAGTCATGACACTGCCCGCACGGCCACTGTTATTAATGATGACACCAACCTCAAAATTGCTGTGACACTTCTCTGCACTTTGCCAGGTGCGCCGATGATTTTCATGGGCGACGAACTTGGAGCTGTCGGGCACTGGGGCGAACAAGCCCGCACTCCGATGCCATGGGATGCGGTGGAAAATCAGCGACCAGCACTTCTTGATTTCTATACCGAAGTTCTGCACCTGCGTTCATCCCACGAAGCGCTCACCTCTGGCAGTTTGCGGTGGATTTCGATCGCAGAAAATGCAGTTGTGTTCATCCGTGAGACGAAGTCAGAAACCCTTCTGATCTGTGCCGCGCGTACTACCGATTCTGTGAATTTACCTAATTGGTGCTTAGCGAATACGGATTTAGAATCCATCCACGGTTCAGCAGTTCTACACTCTCGTGAGATTGTTATCGATCAACCCGGCGTCACCATTTGGAGAGCACAATGAAAAAGCAAGTTCTAGCAGCTAGTGCAATTGTTGTTGCATTTTCGATGTTTGTATCGCCGCAATCTTCACTGGCTGCTGAGAGTGGTCTGACCATTGAGGAAGCTGTGGCGTTGGGTTATGACTCCATGCCACGTGCTGATCTCGCCAATGAATCTATCTACTTCGTGATGCCTGATCGATACGCCAATGGTGATGTCAACAATGACAATGGTGCTGGTGAATCAACCGGTGGTCTCAACAAAGCAAGCATTAGTTACTTCCATGGCGGCGATTTGATCGGCCTCAAAGACAATATCGCTCGCATCGACAATATGGGTTTCACAGCGATTTGGATTTCTCCGGTGATGTTGCAGCGCGCAGTGCAAGGTTCATCCGCCGCGTACCACGGATACTGGGGACTTGATTTCACAACAGTCGATCCACACTTTGGATCTGAAGCTGATTTCTTAGCGTTGGTCGAAGCTGCACACGCACGCGATATGAAAATCTATTTGGATATCGTCGTCAACCACACTGCTGATGTGATTTCATTCCCTTCCAGTCAGGGTTATGGCCACGTTTCATTGTCATCTAAGCCATACAAAGACAGTGCAGGCAATGTTGTTGATCTTGCAGAAGTTGCTGGACTTCCAATGTGTACTGCGTCTGGCCAAACTGGATGTTTTCCATTGATGAACCTCGATTCATTCCCTAAGACTCCTGAAGCGAATGACAGTGATCGCAAGTGGCCAGCATTTTTGCAAGATGTCACCAACTATCACAACCGCGGCGATGTCGGCGATTGGAACAGTGACAATCAATCAATCTACGGCGACTTCTTCGGCCTCGATGACTTGATGACCGAAAAGCCAGCTGTTGTTGAAGGTCTTGCCGATGTGTGGGCAGATTGGATCATCAATTACGGAGTAGATGGATTCCGTATTGACACTGCAAAACATGTCGATAAGAAGTTCTTCTCAAACTGGATTCCATTGGTTTATGACAAAGTGGAACAAGCTGGCAAAGGTATTCCAGCAATGTTTGGTGAAGTAGCTGTTGGTGATCCTGCAGCACTAGCTTCCTACATTCGCGACCGTCGTTTGCCTTCAGTACTCGATTTCCCAATGTCTGATTCAGTTTTGTCATTCGCTGGTGGTGGCGGTGCCACAGACTTTGAAAACATGTTGAAGTGGGATTACCTCTACAACGATGGTGTTAATGATTCCGGTGTCGTTAGTGACAGATATTCACTGGTAACTTTCATGGGTAACCATGATCAAGGTCGTGCTGCTGGAATTATCGCCAATCAGTCTTACGGGCTCAGCAATGCTGCATTAGCGCAACGCGTAAACCTCGGTTATGCGATGTTGATGACTATGCGTGGCGCTCCAACTTTGTACTACGGAGACGAAGTAGGTATCTCAGGTAGTGGTGGCGATAAGGCTGCCCGCCAAGATATGTTCCCAACACAGGTTTCACAATGGAAGACTGAAGCCCGTGCCGGCTCTCAGCCAATCGGCAATGCTTCGGCACTCACTATTACATCTCACCCAATTCTCAACACCATCACCAAACTTGGTGCATTGCGTGCAGCTCATCCTGCACTTACTACTGGTGCGATGATTGTTCGCAAAGCGGTAGTCACCATGCCAGTTGAACATGGCAAGAAATGTACAAAAGAAGCGCAATCAAAGTTCTCATCAAAAGATCGTTGGGAAATCACCTGTATCAAGTTTTCCAAGAAGCGACAGGTGTGGCAGGTAGACAATCCTCGTCAGGTCGCTGCGTGGTCACGTATCGCACAGAGCGACAAGCGTGAGTACGTAGTGCTTGCAAATAGCTCAGATGGAAAGCGTGTTGCAACCATCACCACTTCTTCGCCAAGCACCAAATTCCGCGGAATCTTTGGCTCGACCACAATCCGTTCAAGTGACAAGGCTGGCAAACTCCTCGTCAGCATTCCTGCTCGCACAGTGGTTGTTCTCCGTGCTGATGGCGCAGTGAAATCTCAACTTGCAGCACCGACTGTGACTGTTGGCTTCAATGCGAATGGACTATCCGATGAGCCGGAAATCGTGGCGCAACTTTCTGATCGTTCGGTTCCTGTCGTCGTGACCTTTGTGTACCGCGAAGATGCAGCTGCTCAATGGAAGCCACTCGGTGTTACTGATGATGGCGTGTATCGCATGATTGTGCCGTCACGCATTCTTACTGCCGATCCATCAATTCAGGTAGCAGCTATCGTCAAGACGGCTTCGGGATTGACCTCATTTAGCCCAACGGTATCTGTTACTGGCTAAGTAAGTTCAGTACGCTCATCGCATGGCTGACATCATCATCCGGCGATTACACGGAGTCGAACAACTCGAGGATGCTCGAACCATTTGTGACACCGTATGGCCGAGTGTGGTCACTGGAACTGAGATCACTCAGAACCTTCTGACTGCGATGGAACATGCAGGCGGGTATGTCGCTGCGGCTTACCTGACGTCAAGTCCTCAACGTCCTGTCGGCGCGGTTGTGTCATTCCTGGGTCGTCACAAAGACTCCAACGGTCACTGGCATCCACATCTGCATTCTCATATGACTGCTGTTCTTGAAGAAGTACGTGATCAAAACATCGGCTCATTATTGAAAGCCGATCAGCGTCTATGGGCACTCGAAAACGACATCGACATTATTTCGTGGACTTTCGATCCCTTGGTCCGCCGTAATGCTCGACTCAACATCATCAAACTTGGTGCCTCGATACGTGAGTACCTCATCAATTTCTATGGCGACATGAATGATGAACTCAACAACGGCGACGAGAGTGATCGGTTTATGGCGTGGTGGGAACTTTCATCACCTCGAGTAACTCAGGCAATGCAATCTCGACTTCATGCGATTACAGAAATCCCAGAAGGTGCTGTGGTTGTTGAATTACCCCAAGACATTGTGGCTTTACGTGGTTCAGATGCAGCCGCAGCAAAAGAATGGCGAGTCAAAGTTCGTACTCAAATCCTCGATGCCATGAATCAAGGTCTTGAGTTAATCGGTTTAGACAGTAATGACAGTTATGTGTTCGCTCAAAGAGGAGACAACAAATAATGCGTATTAAAAGTTTCGAACTGCATCGACTAGAGATGCCGCTAGTGCGACCATTCCGGACTTCGTTTGGTGTTGAGTTCGGTCGCGATGTTCTCCTCATCAAAGTAAACACAGACATTGGCATCGGTTGGGGTGAATGTGTCTCTGGCCGCGATCCGTTGTACAGCCCAGAATATGTTGATGGCTCGATCGATGTTTTGAATCGTTACCTTTTCCCTCGAGTGCTTGCGGTCGGCGATATTGATGCTGAAGAAGTTGCAGGTGTACTCGAACCAATTCGCGGATACCCAATGGCGAAGGCTGCCGTCGAAATGGCTTTGCTTGATGCACAGCTTCGTGCTGCCGGCACATCGTGGGCAACCTACTTTGGCTCGACTCGTGACATTGTTCCGAGCGGTGTTTCAGTCGGTATTCCAGCCGATGATTCGATGGACACTTTGATCTCCGAAGTTTCAACATATGTTGATGCCGGTTATGTTCGTATCAAACTCAAGATTCAGCCAGGCTGGGATATTGATGCTACACGCGAAGTTCGCCGTTTGTGGCCAGACATTCCATTGCAGGTGGATGCAAATCAGGCATACACCCGCGCAGATATCAAACATCTTTCGAAACTCGATGAATTCAATCTATTGCTAATTGAACAACCGTTGCGCGAAGAAGACATCTTGGGTCATGCAAAGTTGGTCCAGGCAATCAATACTCCAGTGTGCCTTGACGAAACAGTGGTCAGTCTCGAAACTGCAGAACAATGTCTAGATCTCAATGCCTGCGACATCATCAACATCAAACCAGGTCGCGTTGGTGGCTATATTGAAGCTGCAAAGATTCATGAGCTTTGTGTTGAACGTGAAATTCCAGTGTGGTGTGGCGGCATGCTCGAGACGGGTATCGGTCGCGCTGCCAATATCGCGATGGCTTCACTTCCTGGTTTCACAGTTGTTGGTGACATCAGCGAATCGAATCGTTTCTATTCTCAAGATCTCACTGCGCCATTCATTCTTGATAACGGTCAGATGCATGTGCCACAAGGACCAGGTCTTGGTGTTGATGTTGATGAAACAATTTTGAAATCACTCACCAAGTGGTCACAGACAATCGATGCGCGATGAAAGATCAACTCGTAGTTGGTTTTGACCTTGATATGACATTGGTCGATTCCGCAGAAGGTATCTCTGATGCATTAGTGGCAGTGTGCGCCGCACATGGCGTCACCATCACACATGCAGATGCTGGCGAAACAATTGGCTTGCCACTCGACATGGTTTTTCCGATGTGGCTTCCAGATCTTCCATATGAACAATTGCTCGATGAATATCGTGCACACTATGGAGTCCATGGAATTCCAAAATCAACGGCTCTGCCGGGGGCTCGGGAATCTGTCGATGCCATCCACGCGATCGGTGGCAAGGTTGTCGTGGTCAGTGCAAAGAAAGCTGACTTTGTTCAGCGCGTTCTTGATGTTGTCTCGATTGAAGTCGATGCGATTCATGGGTATTTGTTTGCAGAACATAAAGGTGGTGCACTGCTCGAAGAAGGTGCACAGATTTATGTAGGCGATCACCCAGGTGACATTGCAGCCGCTCGGGCAGCCAATGCCATGTCTGTAGTTGTGGTGACAGGTCCTACCTCAGAAGCGGAACTGCGCGAAGGTGGACCGGATGTTGTGTTGCAATCCCTGCTGGATTTTCCAACCTGGCTTCACGGGCTAGAGGCAATCTCCGCAAAAAGGCATCAGCACTAGTCGCGTAGTCCACGGGGGTGGGGACTAGGACGAACTAGTGCTGACGCGGCTTAGTTTAGACGTCTAGGTCGTCTGCTGTCGCGCGCAAGATTGAAGCAATCTTGGTTGCGTGGGCGTCGCTAGGGTAGCGGCCGGCTTTAAGATCGTTGCTCACTTTGTCGAGCAAGACGATGACATCTTCGAGCTGCACAGCCAAAGCTTCAGTGGCTTTGCGGTTGCCTTTGATCACTGAAGGGCGCGGATCCAAGATACGCACGGAGAGAGCCTGTGGGCCACGCTTGCCGTCTGCGATACCGAATTCAACACGTTGTCCAGGCTTGAGGGTTGCAGTGCCTTCAGGTAGGGCTGATGCATGCACGAACACATCTGCGCCCTCATCGGACGAGATAAAGCCGAATCCTTGTTCGACTTTGAACCATTTCACTTTGCCGGTAGGCATAGCTTCCTCACTGGAAATACTCCACCCATGGGGGTGTCTCGCACTGTGCGATGGGTTAAGGGTACCTAAAAGCATGACACAGTTGGGTGCTCGAGCCAAATCTTTGTACGCTAGCCACTGTGAATTCAGCCCAATCTGCGCCTCAGATGCGCTCTGACCGCCTGATTCGGGCTGGTGGAGTGCTCATTGCTCTGG
>JBEBBR010000158.1:0-2857 GCA_041158285.1 Actinomycetota bacterium | reverse complement strand
ACCTCAGCCTTGATGGTGGGTGTCGCCGCCACGCAGGCCTCCTTCGGCAACATCATGGCTGCCGGTATCGCTGGTGTCGCAGCAGGTGCAATGTCTATGGCTGCTGGTGAATACGTCTCTGTGAAGTCCCAGTCGGATATTGAAGACGCTGATCGCAAGATGGAGATTGAACATCTCGCTGCGGATCCTGAGGGCGAACTCGAAGAACTTTCTGAAATCTACGAAGGGCGCGGTCTGTCACCAGAACTCGCTCGTCAAGTTGCGGTTGCTTTGACTGAACATGATGCAGTCGGTGCACATCTGCGCGAAGAACTTGGTCATCACGAAACCAGCAGGGCACGTCCAGTACAAGCGGCGGTCGCATCAGCAGCATCTTTTGTAGTCGGCAGCCTGGTGCCATTCATTGGCATGTTCGCCTCTGATGCAATTCGAGTTCAAGCGGTTGTGGCTGTAAGTGTTCTTGGACTTGTGGTTGCTGGCATTGCAGCAGCGTTGGCAGCTGGATGTGGCGTACTTCGTCCAACCGTCCGCGTTGTGATCGGTGGTTCATTAGCAATGGCAGTGACATTTGCAGTGGGTTCACTTTTTGATCTAGGTGCTGTGTGAGCCGACTCGAAGTTGGGGATGTCTTCCCGAATTTTCGTTTGAAATCAGCTGACGGTACCGACGTATCGCTGAAAGATTTTTCAGGTTCGACACTCATTGTTTATGTTTACCCAGCAGCATCAACTCCTGGCTGTACTAAACAAGCCTGCGATTTTCGGGACACCACGAGCGAGTGGAAAAAAGACGGATATCGCGTTGTTGGAATTTCACCCGATTCCATCGAGAAGCTTGCAAACTTTCGCGATAGTGATTCTTTGAATTTTCCACTTTTGAGTGATCCAGATAAATCTTTCATGACCGCCATCGGCGCTTTTGGTGAAAAGAAGTTGTACGGCAAAATCGCCACGGGAGTCATTCGCTCAACGTTTATCCTCAAAGTTGAAGCATCTGGAAAAGCTCATGTTTTACATGCTTTTTATAACGTCAAAGCAACTGGCCATGTAGCAAAGTTGCGCAAAGATTTAGGTCTTTCTTCTTAAGCGAATTTCGCTGACAAACCAAATGTCAGCACCCCTCCTCATACTTCTCCATGACGGAGGAGAAATATGAAGATACATTGCATTCACGAACCAAGTTATGCCAACTGGATTTTGGGACAGACCCATCCCACTCAGGGGCGGAGATTTAGCAACGCAGTTGATGTTCTTCAGCAGTTAGACGCTGAGGATGTCATTGAACTTGAAGTATTGGTTGGGCGTCGTGCATCAGTTGAAGAACTTGAAGTTGTACACACACCTGACTACATCGAACAGATCGAACAGGATCACACCTGCCTTGAATGGGGTGGTGAAGCCCGCCCTGATCTAGCCGACCTTGCCAACCGATTCTTCGGTGGCACGATGGAGGCTGTTTCGCACTTGCGCAACGGTGCCAAACTTGTTGTGCACCTGCCAGGAGCAAAGCACCATGCCATGGCTGATCGCAGTTCTGGATTCTGTGTGTATGCAGATTTCGCAGCAGCTGCTTTGACTTTGGCCAAAGAAGGCCACAAGGTTGCTGTGCTTGATATCGATGCACATCACGGTGATGGCACCGAAGCGTTGACCACTGATAATTCGCAGGTCCTTACCTTTTCGGTGCACCAACGAGGAATCTTTCCTGGCACCGGAATCACTAACCTCAATGACCACGATCAGAAGGTTTACAACCGACCACTTGAGGCTGGCGATGGTGATGATCAACTCGTAGTGGCTGTTCAGGAGTTTGTGGACCTTTGCCAAGAGTTCAAGCCGGACTACATTTTCGTGGCCTGCGGTGGTGATGGACACAAAGAGGATCCACTCGCAAGTCTGGAGTTCACCGAATCAGGTGTTGCGATCGCACTCGGTCTCATCCGAACCGCCTTCTGCGACACCGGAGTTCTGTTTGGTGGCGCTGGTGGCTACCGTCCAGATGACTTCACCCCAGCCATGTGGTTGAGCGGGATCTTGGCTCTGGCTGGTAAGTCAGAAGTTTCCATACGCGGTTGCGATCTGCTGAGTCGAGTTCGGGCTGTCACATCCAAGGGCTAATCCTTTCGGTCAGGAGCTCCTTGGGTCGCGTAGGCTTGCCAACACTGCGACTCAAGGAGCTTTTGTGAAGGATTTCCAAATCGGTGACCGTGTATTCGGCTACCTCAACCCCTACGTGATTGCCGAGATTGGCGTCAACCACGAAGGAAGTTTGAGTCGCGCTCAGGCACTCATCGAAAGTGCCGCTCGCGGTGGCGCTCATGCGGCAAAGTTCCAGACCTACAAGGCCGAACTCCTTGCAGCCAAACACACCAGTCCTGCCTACTGGGATCAGACCAAAGAGCGCACTTCAAGCCAGTACGAATTGTTCCAGCGCTGGGACAACTTTGGGGATCACGAATACCAGGTCCTCGCCCAGACATGTATCGACAACGGCATCGATTTCATGTCTACCCCATTCGATTTTGAAGCTGCTGATTCCCTTGCACCAATGATGCCTGCGATCAAGATCGCATCTGCCGACATCACCAACGTTCCTTTGATTCGACTCGTTGCAAGTAAAGGTAAGCCAGTCATTATCTCGACTGGCGCTGCCACCATTGCTGAAGTTCACACTGCTGTTGATATCGCGACTAAAGCTGGCGCAACAGACATCACGTTGTTGCATTGCATTTTGAATTACCCAACATCTTTGGAAAACGCACAACTCGCACAGATTGATGTTTTGAAGAACGAGTTCGGTGATCGCTGCGCTATCGGTTACTCCGATCACGTAACGCCAGAACCAAACGGCGATGTTC
>JBEBBR010000157.1:0-3026 GCA_041158285.1 Actinomycetota bacterium | reverse complement strand
TTGGACAATCGAACCAATAAAAGCAGCAGCAATTCCGATACTCACCAAAGTATCCATGGTGGTTGCTGCATGACGGGCATTACGAAAACTCGCACGGTGTAGTGGCCAAGCTGACCAGAGCACAACGGGAGTTGCAGATGCAATCGTCCACCACTGCCATTGTGAAAATTGAAGTGCGGGAATCATTGCGATGAGAACTGTAGGAACGGCAAACAATGCACCGATCACCCAGCGGCGAAGTAGATCCGCCTCATGCGCTTTTTCGATTTCGGCAACTTGTTCATCCAGGAGTGGATTAGGAGCAAGTGCCTGATATCCCGCTGCATCGACAGTGGCAACCAAATCATCGATGGATAAAACAGGTGCGTAATCAATGTGTGCGATGCCGGTTGCATAGTTGACCGAAGCGGTCACACCATCAAGCTTGTTGAGTTTACGTTCAATTCTTTGTGCGCATGAAGAGCACGTCATTCCTGTTACAACAAGATCTACGCGATCATTGGTGGACATGATTACTCCGCTACGGAGAAGCCCGCTTCAGTCACTGCAGCGACAACAGTTTCACGAGGAATTTCGGAATCTGAATTGAATGTCAAAGTTGCAGAATCAAGATCCACAACAACATCACGAATTCCTGTAATTTCGGAAACCTCTTCGGTTACAGACTGCACACAATGGCCACAGGTCATACCGGTGATTGTAAAAGTTTGAGTAGTTGACACTTTAACCTCCACGCTTAGCGCAACGATTCACGATTGAATCGAAAATTTCCCCGAGATCAGATTCTGCAGCTTGTACAGATTGTGGGAACAAGGAAGTCTCAGTCATACCTGGTGCAACGTTAACCTCAAGGAACCACACGATCCCTTTGTCATCCACAATCATGTCACTTCTTGAGAGATCGCGTAACCCGAGAATCATGTGAGCGGTCACAGCGGTCTGTGCCACATCAGCTTCGATCTCTGGACTCAACCGTGCTGGGCAGAAGAACTCTGTGGTTCCAGCGGTGTAGCGCGCGTTGTAGTCATAAACGCCACCGTCTGGACGAATCTCCACTGCTGGCAGCGCAACTGGTCCAACTTCAGTCTCGATGATGGACACCGCAACTTCGGTACCTTCGATGAATTGCTCGATGAGAGCAACTTCACCATACGCAAAAGCTGAAACCAGTGCGCTTGGGAGTACGGATGCATCGCGAACAACTGTTGCGCCAAGAGATGAGCCACCTCGAGATGGTTTGACGATGCACGGCAAACCAACTCGATCGATGACAGCTTTCATCACACTTTCGGCACCGAGTTCGCGGAAGGTTGCGTGCGGAAGCGCCACACCAACTGGAACATGAACACCAGCTGAAGCCATCAAAGATTTTGCTACTGGTTTGTCGAATGAAACTCTGCACGCATCTGGAGTTGAGCCAACATACGCAAGTCCAAGTGCTTCAAGCACATCTCGCAGAGTTCCATCTTCACCTGCTGCTCCATGCAACATCGGAACAACCACATCTGGTTGAGTCGACTTGAGTGAAGTTAAAAGCTGTGCATCAGCATCAAGCACTTCGACTTCGTGACCACGATCTTTGAGATGATCAGCGATTCGCCGACCTGATCGCAATGACACGTCGCGCTCATGTGACAAACCACCAGCTAAAACAACGATCCGCATGACTATCTCACGTTCGGTGCAGGAGTTGCTGCGAAATTCGGCATTTCAGTATGTGGCAATGCATCTGGACCAAATGTCGCAACAAGTTCGAGTTCTTGTTCGACAACCGTCGCAAGTCTGCGCACACCCTCTTTGATTCGTTCAGGTGTTGGATAGCAGTACGACAAACGAAGTTCACTTCGTCCTTGTCCATCGACATAAAAACCAGTACCTGGAACATATGCAACGAGTGATGTCACAGCACGTGGCAACATTGCACGAGAATCCAAACCTTCAGGCAAAGTCACCCATGAATAAAAACCACCGGTTGGAACAGTCCACTTGGTTCCTTCAGGCATCAAAACCTTCATGGAATCCAACAGCGCGTCACGACGTTCGCGGTACACATCACGGAAAACAGAAACTTGCTCGCGCCATGGTTGAGTGGCCAAGTACGAACTTACTGTGAACTGTGCGAAGTTCGAAGGACACAAAACTGCAGACTCTGCAGCAAGAACCAACTTCTCGCGAACACCATGTGGTGCAAGCGCCCAACCAACGCGAAGTCCAGAAGCAATCGTTTTTGAGAACGATCCCAGATAAATCACACGATCAGATTCATCCGCACGCATTGCGCGTGGAACTTTGCCATCAAAGCCGAGAAGACCGTACGGGTCATCTTCCAAGATCAAAAGATCGTGACGACGACACACTTCAAGAATTTCTTGTCGACGTTCCGGTGTCTGAGTGATGCCACCTGGATTGTGATACGAAGGAATCGTGTAGACGAGTTTGATGCGCTTGCCTTGAGCTTTGATCGCTGCGATGGTTTCTTCAAGTGCCACTGCATTGAGACCATGCTCATCCATGGCAACGTGGATAACTTCACATTCATATGCGCGGAAAACTCCGAGAGCTCCGACATACGAAGGAGACTCAACCAAAACCACATCGCCTGGATCGCAGAAAACACGGACCACAAGATCGAGGGCCATTTGTGAACCAGTCGTCACCACAATGTCATCGGGGTGGGCGTTGATTCCGACCTCGGACATGACGTCGAGGATTTGCTCACGGAGTTGAGGGTCACCTTGGCCTGATCCATACTGCAAAGCCTGCGCTCCACGCTCACGGATCATGGCAGCGACTGTGTCTGCCATCTGATCTAGCGGGAGGGCTTGGATGTAAGGCATGCCACCTGCGAGGGAGACAACCTCAGGACGGGAGGCGACGGCAAAAAGTGAACGAATCTCGCTCGCTGTCATGCTCGACGCCCGACTGGCGTACGCAGACACCCAGGGATCTAGTCGTGAACCGATTGCATCATTCATTTTTGCACCTCCTTAGGGTGCGTACCCTGCCGTATTTAGGCGCGTTTGCGT
>JBEBBR010000156.1:0-9254 GCA_041158285.1 Actinomycetota bacterium | reverse complement strand
GAGGTGAATATCTGGGTGACACCGTTCAAGTTATTCCTCACATCACCAACGAAATCAAAGCTCGTATTCGTGCGATGGCTAATGACAATGTTGATGTGGTTATTACCGAAATCGGCGGCACAGTTGGTGACATCGAATCGCAACCATTTCTTGAAGCAGCTCGTCAGGTGCGTCATGATGTGGGCCGCGACAATGTTTTCTTTATTCACGTATCACTCTTGCCGTTCATCGGACCATCAGGTGAACTCAAAACAAAACCAACTCAGCACTCCGTAACTGCACTACGTTCTATTGGTATCCAGCCGGATGCCCTCGTCCTTCGTTGCGATCGTGAAGTGCCCGAAAGCATTAAACGCAAAATTAGTTTGATGTGTGACGTGGACCAAGAAGCGGTTGTAGCTGCGGTTGATGCTCCAAGTATTTATGACATTCCGAAGGTCCTTCACTCAGAACAGCTCGATAGCTATGTCATCCGTCGATTGGCTCTAGCCAACAACGATGTTAACTGGACTCAGTGGGATTCCTTGCTCAAAGTTGTACATCATCCAGCTCACGAAGTGACCGTTGCGATGGTTGGAAAGTACATTGATCTTCCGGATGCTTATCTCTCTGTGACCGAAGCCCTACGTGCTGGTGGTTTTTCAAATAACACCAGAGTCATTATTAAGTGGGTTGTTTCCGATGCATGTGAAACACCAGAAGGCGCCCGTGAAGTTCTTGGCGATGTAGACGCAGTACTTGTCCCAGGTGGATTTGGTGTGCGCGGCATTGAGGGCAAACTTGGAGCCTTGCGATTTGCTCGTGAAAATCAGATTCCGACTCTCGGTATTTGCCTCGGATTGCAATGTATGGTCATCGAATATGCCCGAACCGTTGTTGGACTTGAGAGCGCAAACTCTGCCGAGTTTGATCCCAATTCTCCGCATCCTGTGATTGCGACTATGGCAGATCAGCACGATGTTGTTTCCGGTGAACGCGATATGGGTGGAACCATGCGCTTGGGCCTTTACAAAGCCAAACTCCAGCCTGGTTCGATTGTTGAATCTGTTTATGGAGCAAGTGAAGTTTCTGAACGCCATCGTCATCGTTATGAAGTTAATAATGAATATCGTAAGCAAATCGCTGATGCTGGTTTCGTATTCTCGGGTACCTCACCTGATGATCATCTCGTTGAGTTTGTTGAGCTTCCACAAGATGTGCATCCTTACTACGTAGCAACTCAGGCCCATCCAGAATTCAAGTCTCGCCCAACAAAAGCTCATCCTTTGTTCAGCGGTCTAATCGCAGCGGCACTCCAACGGAAAAATGATGCTTGAAGACGGCCCCCAAGAAGTTGATGTTATTTCACGCGAAGTGAAGTACCGGGGGAGAATCTGGGACATCGTTCGCGATGTGGTGGCTCTTCCTGATGTGGTGGTGACACGTGATTATTTGCGGCATCTCGGTGCGGTAGCGGTAGTTGCTCTCAACGAGAAAAATGAAGTGTTGGTCGTCAAGCAATATCGACACGCTGTGGCAAGTGAGATGGTTGAACTGCCCGCAGGTTTATTAGATATCGCTGAGGAACTCCCATCTCAAGCCGCTGCCCGAGAACTGCTAGAAGAAACCGGCTGTACAGCAGATCAGTGGAATGTTCTCGTGGATGTCTGTACAACCCCTGGGTCTTCTACGGAGACATTACGGATTTTTCTGGCTCGCGACATCACTCAGCAGGAATGGAACGCCTCCAATCTTCAGGCGGAGGAGCGTGAAATCCAACGCAGCTGGGTCGACATTGATGAAGCGGTGGCCGCCATTCAAGAAGGCAAATGGACCAACCCCACCATCGTCGCTGGGGTTCTGGCTGCCAAGTTATCAACCGCACAAACACTTCGCCCAGCCGATTCTCCGTGGCCCATGCGGGAGCGAACCTTGGCAACCGAACGGGTCTTTCAGTTTTAGCAACTCCGATGCTTATGGGCGGTCACGGACGCGCTAGCGTTTGCTCTGCACAACGACGTGCTTTGAAAGGACCCTTTTGTGAAGGTTGGAATTCCCAAAGAAATCAAGAATCATGAATACCGTGTGGCAATTACACCAGCTGGCGTTCACGAATTTGTCAGTCACGGACATGAAGTCTTTGTTGAAAAAGGCGCAGGTCTTGGTTCTTCGATTCCTGATACTGAGTATGTAGCTGCAGGTGCCAAGATTTTGGATACCGCTGACGAAGTATGGAATACCGGCGATCTGATTTTGAAGGTCAAGGAACCGATCAAAGACGAATATCACCGTATGCGAAAAGGTCAGATCCTCTTTACTTACTTGCACTTGGCTGCGTCACGTGAATGTACGGATGCGCTCATTAAAAGTGGCACGACTGCAATCGCATATGAAACTGTTGAACTTGCAGACCGTTCCCTCCCATTGCTTGCTCCTATGAGTGAAGTTGCTGGCCGACTTGCACCACAGGTTGGAGCGAATGTGTTGATGCGCGCCAATGGTGGTCGCGGAACTTTGATGGGCGGCGTGAGTGGCGTTTATGCTGCAAACGTAGTCGTACTTGGTGGCGGTGTTGCTGGAATGAACGCTGCAGCAATCGCACTCGGTATGCAGGCACAAGTTCGTTTGCTAGATAAGAACGTTGCTCGTTTGCGTCAGGTTGATGCTATTTACCAAGGCCATATGCAGACGGTGACCTCAAACTCATTCGAAATTGAACGAGCTGTCCTCGATGCTGATTTGGTGATCGGTGCAGTACTTGTGCCTGGTGCAAAAGCTCCTAAACTGATTAGCAACGAATTGGTGAGTCGGATGAAACCAGGTTCAGTCCTTGTTGATATTTCGATCGATCAGGGTGGATGTTTTGAAGACTCACGTCCAACCACACACGCTGATCCAACATATACAGTTCACAATTCTGTTTTCTATTGTGTAGCGAATATGCCAGGCGCAGTTCCTCATACTTCAACCTATGCCTTAACTAACGTCACTTTGCCGTATGCCTTAGACCTGGCGAACAAGGGTTGGAAACAAGCCTTACGTGATGATGTAGCTCTGGCTAAGGGACTCAACACTCATGACGGCCAAGTCACATACAAGGCTGTTGCAGAATCATTTGATCTACCACTTCTCTCATTAGAAGAGGCTCTTGCGTAGGGTCCTTACATAAGATTCGCGTATGACTTCAATCGACGCGCAGATAGCTGAGTTTCTCGGCCATCTGCGCGTCGAACGCAATTTGGCGAAAAATACATTGGATGCATATCGTCGCGATCTAGAAAGATACCGAGAATATCTTCAACAATTATCAATTCACGATATCTCATCAATCAATACAGATGTAGTCAATAATTATCAAAGCCAATTGAGTTCTTCTGATTATGGTCTGTCGCGAACTTCTATTCAACGGATGCTCGCCTCCGTGCGTGGATTTCATAAGTTTGCAGTCAAAGAAAAATGGGTTGGTCTTGATCCAACAACAAAACTGGTTTCTTCGAAAGCGCCGGCGAGACTTCCGAAAGCTTTGAGTGTTGATGAGACAATTTCATTAGTCGAAGTACTCAAGAACTCAGAATCTCTTTTAGATATGCGTGATTACGCCCTTTTAGAATTTCTTTACGCTACAGGTTCGCGTATTTCTGAAGCTGTTGGACTGCGTCTTGATGATCTTTCAGTGGCCGATAAGTCAGTGAGGCTGCACGGAAAAGGTGGAAAAACCAGAGTAGTTCCGATTGGAAATGCAGCCCTTGGTGCATTAGACAAATATCTTGTTCGCTCTAGGCCAACGCTTCGCGTTGTTGCTTCTGATTACGTTTTTCTCAATCGAAAAGGATCACCGCTCGGTCGACAATCTGCATTTAATGCAGTGGCAAGAGCAGCGAAGTTAGCCAACATCAAGAGCGATGTTTCGCCGCACACACTGAGACATTGCTTTGCAACGCATTTGCTTGAAGGGGGAGCAGACGTGCGAATCGTTCAGGAGTTATTGGGACATGCGTCTGTGACAACCACTCAGATCTACACACTGGTCACAGCGCAAAGATTGCGTGAAATCTATGCCGTTTCGCATCCGAGATCACAGCGAACCAAATAGTTTTAAAGTCCACCGAGTCGTCGAACGATGACTGATTCACTTCCACGTGCTTCAAGGTCAGCCACAACAACTGCAATAGCTTCGCGAACGATGCGACCACGGTCGACAGCTAAGCCATGAGTTCCACGCAATGTGAGGCGAGCATGTTCAAGTTCAAGTAACTCTTCAGGTGATACATACACCGTGATTTTTTCTTCATGACGAATTCGGCCAGTTGGACGCGAACTTCCGCGACGTCGACGTGGTGCTGCACTGACTGGGCGAACGCCACCTTCAATGGCGATGGGTGCCAATTCATCAACAGGTTCAGAATCTGCTGATTTCTGCTCTACCGAAACAGCTGAAGTTGAGTCTGGGCGAACAGGAGTTGCAGTCCGGCGGAAAAGTTCTTCTGCACCTGGAAGTGCTGGTCGCTTGCTCATTTGGCACCTTCAACTCGAGAGATGATTTCACTGGCAGCATCGCGATACGCCTTTGCTGCTGGTGATGTACTTGCGTATACCGTGATTGGTTGCGTCGCCATAGTTGCGTCGCTGATTTTCACAGTGTCAGGAATGATGGTGTGGAATACCAGTTCATCAAAAGCCTCGATTACACGATCCAGAACATCTCGGTGATGCAGTGATCTACTCACCATGGTTGGCAAAATACCTAGGATGACAAGTTCCGGGTTGATGCGTTGCTGAACTTTTTCTAACGTTTCATGCAAAAGGCCCATACCTTTGAGAGCATAAAACTCACACTGCAATGGAATGACGATTGCCGAGCTGGTAGCTAGTGCATTGATTGCGAGGAGCCCCAAAGAAGGTAAGCAATCGATGAGAACGTAGTCATAATCGTTGAGAAGTGGTGCAAGTGCTCGCTCGAGAGTTCTTTCGCGTCCCACCTCATTAACAAGTTGAATCTCAGCAGAAGACAAATCAATTCCGGCTGGAAGTAAATCAACTCCTGGTACACGAGTTTTTAGGAGTGCGTCAGCGGAAGTGCACTGGCCTAGAAGTACGTCATAAATAGTGGGGCTGATGTCGTGGTTGCCAGTCATACCTACAGTCAAAGAGCCCTGTGGATCAAAATCTACGAGCAATACCTTGCGACCAAATTCCGCAAGAGCTGCACCTAATGAAATGGTGGATGTGGTTTTACCAACTCCACCTTTTTGATTAAAAACAGAAATTACTTTGGCCGGACCGACAGTTGTCTTTTTCGCTGGCTGTGCGAATTCGTATTCGAGCCAATCATCAACTAATTTAGACATTTGTCGATAAAACCTTTTCTCGTTTAAATGGCAACTAGACCTATCGCCATGGCGGAAGATAGGGGAAGTTCCTTGTCGCTGGCAAGTGGCTTTGGTCTCAGTCCCATTTACTCCTATCCTTCGCAGGTGATTGATGTGGAATCCGTTGAGGAACAGGCGTCTGGCCACGTGGCCACTTCAGACGTCTCATCCGGATTTACCGTCAAATTAACTGATTTTGAAGGTCCGTTTGATCTCCTTCTTCATTTGATTTCCAAACATAAGCTCGAAGTTACTGAATTAGCCCTGCATGTGGTCACCGATGAATTCATCGCCCATATTCGCGATCAAGGGGCTGAGTGGAATCTCAATGAGGCCACGGAGTTCCTCGTAATCGCTGCAACTTTGCTCGACCTGAAGGCAGCTCGATTGCTGCCAAGCGGTGAAGTTGAGGATGAGGAAGATCTCGTGGTTCTCGAAGCTCGCGACCTGCTCTTCGCGCGTCTGCTTCAGTACAAGGCCTTCAAAGAGGTTTCTGCCCTCTTTGACTCGGCATTTCAGGCGGAAAATCACCGTTTTTACCGCCATGCCGCCCTCGAGGAGCCATTTGCCAGCTTGCTCCCTGAGGTGCTTGTTTCGATCACCCCGGAGCAGTTAGCACTGTTGGCTTCGAGCGCCTTGGCTCCTAAACCTCAGGCACCTAGTGTCAGCCTCCAACATCTTCACGCGCCAGCGGTAAGCGTTCGCGAACAGGCAGTATTGATTGCAGACCGGGTGAGACGTCGTGGTTCATGCTCCTTCAGGTCTCTCGTGGCGGATGCAGATTCAACTGGCGTCATTGTGGCTCGATTTCTTGCTCTCCTTGAGCTTTTTCGCGAAGCGGTCATTGTTTTCGAACAGACCGCGGCACTAGGGGAGTTACACATTCGCTGGTCAGGGTCCAATGATTTTGACGTCGAAGCGATTGCAACAGACGAGTTTGATGAGGGATTGCCGGAGGAGGCCGAAAATGACTGAAGTTCCACTTGAGATTGAGTCAAAAGAGCTCAGTGATGAGCAAATCGTTTCCATTATTGAGGCAATTTTGCTGGTAAGTGACACTCCGCTGGAGGCCACCTCCCTCGCTGCCACGCTCGGGCTGCTGACTGACGATGTCGCGAAAGCCCTTATGAGTATTCAAAAGATCTTTGCTGAGCGTAATTCTGGTATCGAACTTCGCTATGTGGCTGGCGGCTGGCGGCTGTACACCCGAGCAGATGTCGCCGAATGGGTCGAAAAGTACGTTCGAGATGGCCAAGTGGCCCGTCTTACCCAGGCGTCTTTGGAGACTTTAGCTGTTATTGCCTATAAACAACCGATTAGTCGAGCTCGCATCTCGGCCATTCGCGGGGTAAATGTGGATGGTGTTGTGAAAACTCTCGAGAACCGTGGCCTTATCGCTATCGCATCGACCGATCATGAAACCGGAGCGTTGCTCTATCACACCACGGATATGTTCCTCGAGAAACTTGGTCTAGGTAGTCTGACTGACCTCCCAGAAATTGCAGAGTTCATCCCTGATTTACCTACAGCTATTGAGCTTGAAGAATCACTCTAAAGTATAGATTTAGACTTGTGGATACAGAACCGATCAGACTTCAAAAGATTCTCTCTCAAGCAGGCATCGGAAGTCGGCGCTACTGCGAGATTCTCATGGAGCGGGGGAAGGTATCTGTTAACGGTAAAACAGTTACAGAACTTGGCACTCGCGCGAGCTGGAATGACGAAATTCGGGTAAATGGCGTCCTCATAGTCTCCAAACCTGAGAGTCTCACGTACGTTTTCAATAAACCTCGGGGAGTCCTCTCCACGATGAGCGATGACCAAGGGCGACCTTGCCTTGCTGACTACCTGCCAGATCCTGAGGTGCGACTATTTCATGTAGGTCGTCTCGATGAACAAACTGAAGGTCTGATCATTTTGACCAACGATGGCGAACTGGCTCAGAAATTGGCCCATCCCAAGTATGAAATCAACAAGACGTATTTGGCCACTGTGGATGGGGAGATGAGTCGCTCGACGGTTCGAACCTTGATGTCCGGCATCGAATTGGAAGATGGCCCTATCGCCTGCGACTCGGTGATCGTCAAACAAATGGGGCAGGATCAATGCATCGTTCAGGTCGTTTTACATAGCGGTCGCAACCGAATTGTTCGTCGAACTTTGGCAGCTGTCGGGCACCCAGTGCGTCGATTGGTGCGTACTCATATTGGAACATTGGGGATCGATGGCTTGAAGCCAGGTGAACTTCGTGAACTAGATTTCAAGGACCTCAAAGCCTTGTCCGTAAATTCCAAGTGGTAATTAATCTTTAAGTAGACAAATATCTATATTTCAAATTAACCTTTTTGTATTGCTATGTAGATATATTGCCAGTCAAGCACGCTGCGTTTAATCTACAAATTGCTAATAGCAATACAGGAGTCGTACAAAATTTCGATAAACCTTTTTATCGACACGCCCACAAAACAATCTTTCGTTAAAGAGATTGCCACGAATGCATGGGCTAGAGTGTCCCTGTGACTAGTCGAGTTCGCGCCATCAGAGGTGCCATCCAGGTTGATACCGATTCCATTGAGGTTATTACTGAGGCAACCCATGAGTTGGTCCAGGAGATGTTGCAGCGCAACTCGATTGCGGTCGACGACTTGATCTCGGTGATCTTTACAGCCACCCCAGATTTGCATGCCACATTTCCGGCCGCAGCAGCTCGGGGTTTGGGTCTAGGTCACATCCCATTGTTATGCGCCCAAGAAATTGATGTCCTTGGAGCCTTGCCACGTGTCATCAGAGTAATGATGCACTGCAACTCAGAATTAGCTCTTTCTGCGGTCAACCATGTCTACCTGCGGGGTGCAACTGCTCTGCGGACGGATCTTGCTCAATGAGTCCCATTTCACACGTGCTCATTGTGGGCTCTGGGTTGATGGGTGCTTCGGTGGGACTCGCGGCACGTGAAGCTGGCCTGCAGGTGCGGATTCTGGATAAGGATGCTCAGCGGGTTTTAGAGGCTTCTCAGAGCACAGGGTTAGAAGTTCATAACTCTGATTTCATTCCTGATCTGATCGTGATTGCAACTCCACCAGAACAAACTCCGGTAGAGATTGACAAGGCATTACGTATGTTTCCGCAGTCAACGGTTATAGATATTGCATCAATTAAGACTCAAGTTCTCAATGAGGTTGATACAAATCAAGCGGGTTTCAGTCGTTTTGTACCTACTCATCCCATGGCAGGCAAAGAGTCATCTGGGTTTGAGCATGCAAGTTTTGATCTCTTTAAGGATCGCATTTGGGTTGTGTGCCCATTGGATTCGACGAATCCAGACCGAATTACTCTTGTCAAAGAGTTCATAGAGTCCCTCGGCGCCCTTCCGTTTGAAATGTCTGCCCTCGAACACGATCGCACAGTGGCCATTACGTCCCACGTTCCTCAGGTAGTTGCCTCTGTATTGGCAGCTCAACTGCTTGATTTGACCGATTCCCATGTTCAGGTGAGTGGCCAAGGTTTGCGGGATATGACCCGCATTGCGAGTTCGAATCCGCAGTTGTGGTCTGAAATCCTGCTCGCGAATGCCGCTTTTGTGGGGCCGTTACTTGCCAAGATCTCTACAGAATTGGCTGCTGTAGCCCAATCTTTGAGCTCCCGCAGCCCTGAGGAAATTTCTTCGGCGATTTCTCGAGGTAATCAAGGCCGTGCCCTTGTGCCAGGTAAACATGGTGACAAACCAACTTTGTACGAGACGGTTTCCATCATGATTCAAGATGCACCTGGTCAGTTGGCGGCCATCTTTGCTGTTGCAGATCAAGCCGAAGTCAACGTGGAAGATGTTCGCATCGATCACGCGCTAGGCAAAGCAGTCGCGATTGTGGAACTCGACGTAGATCCAGCGAAGGCATTGAGCCTGCG
>JBEBBR010000155.1:0-8482 GCA_041158285.1 Actinomycetota bacterium | reverse complement strand
TTTCAAATCTCTGGCGATCAACCTGCATCAATCTTGATGGATGTCGTTGATGTGATCTCATTTGAAGATGGCCGGAAGCAGGTTCTCCCGGTTGGTACAACTCCGAACTCCATTGGAAACGCAATTCGATTAGGTACATACGCGACACGATATGTTCCAGATGGAACTGAGCAAATATTCTCTGTGTCGTTTGCTCTCATCAACCCTGAGGAAATAGATCGATTCGTAATCGGTGGAATTCGTATCAACATCATTCCTGACGTCCAAATGGATTCCACGCTTAATGGCACAAATGCCGCTGTCGCAACTTTTGTGTACAACGACGCAAAGCAAGCTGATTTTGAAAACTATCTCAAAGCTCTCGAAGTAAGCAGCCTCCAAGTAACAAAGATTAGAAATCACTCCTTATTAGATGCAATGTTGCCTGATGTACCTGGAGCTTTTGGCGACGGAAATGTCCAAGTCAGTTGGACAACCCAAAACACTGGTGAGGTCTTTCTTAGCGTAAATCAGATTGTGAAAATACGCCCCGCTTCAATGTTCGGCAGAGCGAGCTCCGATGAATCTGCGATTTTTGTATCCACGTCAGATCAATCAATACTCATCCCCAAACAATCTCAAACCCATTCTGTGAATGCAGTCAATGCAGTGGTCGGTAGTCAACGAACCGTGGCCGCAATTGAGGATTGGGGTTTCTATGAAATTGAGATCACTGCTATTGGGCAGATTGACGGCAGGGAATACGTCATCGAAACTCGGCGGGACACGATTGTGATCTTCCCCTGGGAATACGTGGCCGCCGCAAGCATTGGACTCATTGTTTACCTTGCTCGACGCCGCTGGAAAATAGCCAAAGGCCCCTGACCACCGACACAAAATCGCAACCAAAACCCCTTGTGAAGCAGGTCACACTGACCTACTCTGAAGCCCTCATCGGTGAGGAGGTCGCATGGCTCGTATTCCTTCGCTGTCCGCACAACGCAAGTCGCTTGAGGCGCAATGGCAGCGCTGGCAGCACCACGACCTCGACCTCACTGTGCGACCTGAAGTAGAACAGTCTTGGCAACGGTCCTCCGAAAAAGTTTCGATTGATGTTGATGCCGCTCCCACCAATTCCAAACTCGATATCGCGTTGGAGTGGAGTGCTCACACCCTCAACACTCCGGTCACGACCCTCGAACCAGAGTTGAAGCAGGTCGCCGAAGAAGGCGGGTTTGTAGTCGCAATCACAGACGACTCCAGCACCATCTTGTGGACCACCGGTGGAACTCGCATGCGCGACATGGCAATGCGTGCCAACTTCGCGCCAGGTGGAATGTGGGACGAGCTCAGTGTCGGCACCAATGCCCTCGATCTAGCTCTCAGAACCCAAAAACCTCAAACCGTTTTCAGCGCCGAACACTTCGCTCCCCTAGTTCATCAGTGGGTGTGCTACTCAGCTCCACTTATCGATCCACGTAACGGCCAAGCCATCGGTGTTCTCGATCTCAGCACCACGTGGGACAACGCTCATCCTCTCGCCATGAGAACCACAGTTGCGATGGCTAGCTTGATTCAACATGAACTATCTAAACAACCACTCCATCTCATCTCAGACGAGATACATCTCAATCTTCTCGGTAAACCTCACACCACCATCGGCAATCACAAACTCAACCTCTCTCGCCGACAGTTCGAAATCTGCGCGTTACTCGCAATGCATCCCAACGGCCTGAGCCTCGAAGAGCTTCATGTGGGCATTTATGGGGACCAGCCAATCTCGAGCAGCACGTTGAAATCCGAAATCAGCCATCTCCGAACCCTCCTCAACGGCTCGATTGCCTCCCGCCCTTATCGACTCACGGGGGCCATCACCTGTGACGTTCTCAACGTCCTCACCGCCCTCAAGGTTGGTAACTTCTCGGCAGCCATGCAGGCCTATTCCGGGCCGTTACTCCCAAATTCCGACAGCCCACTGATTGCTGACCTTCGCAATTGGCTAGACATCGCCCTGCGCGAGGGAGCCCTGCGCAGCGTGGATGTGGATGCCATCAGCGCCTACCTCGATTTCCACCCGTATGAGGTCACTGTGGCCGAATACCTCACGAGCATTACGGCTCATACGGATCCGAGATACCCGTATTTCCGGGCCAAACTCCTGCACGCCCGCGCCAGTTTTTAGCCATATTTCCCAACCTTTTACCAACCTGCCTTTCCCTACTCTCCCCGAGTGATCGTCGATCACCACAGAGGGAGAAATACATGACATACGCAATGCCAGGTCAGCCAGGTTCACTGGTTACACCTAATGCCAAATACGACAACTTCATTGGTGGCAAATGGGTTCCACCAGTTAAGGGTCAATATTTCGAAAACCTTTCACCTGTAACAGGTAAAGCATTCACACAAATTGCTCGTTCAACTTCAGAAGATATTGAACTAGCACTCGATGCTGCACATGCTGCTCGCGAAGCATGGGGAAATACCAGCGTCACCGAACGTGCAAGCATTCTCAACAAGATTGCTGATCGTCTCGAAGCGAATCTTGAAATGCTTGCTGTTGCCGAAACCTACGACAACGGCAAACCAATTCGCGAAACTCTCGCTGCAGATATGCCACTTGCTATCGATCACTTCCGGTACTTCGCTGGTGCGATTCGCGCACAAGAAGGAACTGCAGGCGAACTCGATCACGACACTGTTGCGTATCACTTCCATGAGCCACTTGGTGTTGTTGGTCAGATCATTCCTTGGAACTTCCCAATCTTGATGGCAACCTGGAAACTCGCACCTGCTTTGGCTGCAGGTAACTGTGTTGTTCTTAAGCCAGCAGAACAGACTCCATGGTCTATCTTGGTTTTGATGGAACTCATCGCAGATCTTCTACCTGCTGGTGTCCTCAACATCGTCAACGGTTTTGGTATCGAAGCCGGAAAGCCTCTGGCATCATCACCTCGCATTGCAAAGATCGCGTTCACTGGTGAAACCACCACTGGCCGTTTGATCATGCAGTATGCATCCGAAAACATCATCCCTGTCACCCTTGAACTCGGTGGCAAGAGCCCTAACATTTTCTTCGAAGATGTTGCAGCTCATGACGATGCATTCTTCGACAAGGCTGTTGAAGGATTTGTGTTGTTTGCACTCAACCAAGGTGAAGTCTGCACATGTCCATCACGTGCGCTCATTCAAGAATCGATCTACGACAAGTTCATGGAACGCGCAATCGCTCGTACCAAGGCAATTGTGATGGGTAACCCATTCGATTCTGCAACCATGATCGGTGCACAGGCTTCTAACGATCAACTCGAAAAGATCCTGTCCTACATCGACATCGGCAAGCAAGAAGGTGCAAACCTTGTTACTGGTGGAGCTCGCAAGATCCACGCAGGACTTGAAGATGGCTACTACGTCGAGCCAACCATCTTTGAAGGTAGCAACTCCATGCGCATCTTCCAAGAAGAAATTTTCGGACCAGTTGTCTCTGTTACCAAGTTCAAAGATTATGACGATGCAATCCGCATTGCCAACGACACTTTGTACGGACTTGGTGCAGGTGTTTGGACTCGCGACACCAATACTGCCTACCGTGCAGGTCGCGCAATCCAAGCTGGCCGTGTGTGGACAAACTGCTACCACGCTTACCCAGCCGGTGCAGCATTCGGTGGTTACAAGGCCTCAGGTATCGGCCGCGAAACCCACAAGATGATGCTCGATCACTACCAGCAAACCAAGAACTTGTTGGTTTCTTACAATCCAAACAAGCTCGGATTCTTCTAAAGAGCGAGACAATTGCGGCGGGCTTATAGTCCGCCGCAATTGTTATCTGGAGGAAAAATGAAACGTGTGCATCTGACTGACACCGCTCAAGAGTTGTTGAAATCTTTGCAGGCCAAACATGGCCCACTGATGTTTCATCAATCAGGCGGATGTTGCGATGGCTCGGCACCTATGTGTTATCCGCGAAACGAATTTCGTGTGGGGCAGTCAGATGTTTTCCTTGGCTGGGTTGGTGACGAGTCAGCCAGTGCGCCGTTCTACATGTCCGGGCCGCAATTTGAGTACTGGAAACACACCGAACTCACGGTCGATGTCGTGCCAGGACGCGGCAGCGGATTCTCTGTTGAAGCACCTGAAGGTGTGCGGTTCCTCATTCGCTCACGCGTCTTTACGGATGATGAATGGCGCGAGTTAGAGAACTCCCCCGTATTAACTGGACCGCAACATGAAGCGGTCAGCTAAATAGCAAACGAGTTTTACGCGCTTCGGCAGCAATCTGCTGCGCGAGTTTTCCGGTCAACACTTTGTCTGCAGGAATTGGCAGCGACAAACACCAGTTAGGCCATTGATCAATGGTTCCTGGCATGTTTGGACGTTCGGCAACAGCTGCTGCATCTTCTAAGTTGAAGACAACAACACGACTTGCTGAATTAGCAACCGATGCACATCGAGCCACAACAGCCTGCTCCACTTGTTCAGGGGTGTATGGACCTTCAAGCGGAAGACCAGCTTCTTCGGCTAGATCACGCTGCTTCTTATGTTCTGCATCCCAATCAACACTCTTGCCAATACGTTCCATATCTTGCGGATCGGTTCCGAGCAAAATACCTGCAATAGTTGCGTGATCGTGTGTGCCTGTTGCACCCATGGTGTTGATGGTGAACATAGAGGTTGGTACCCGGCATGCTGCGCGGTAGCCAAGCATGTCGATGTCTTCCATAGTTGGTCGAACATATTCAGGAACAGTTCCCATATCTTCACCAACAGTCCATGCACCACTGCGCGAAGCTTCGATGCGAACGATTGCGAGAAGTGCATCTGATGGGTAGCGCACATACGCACCTTCAGATGGGCCGCCAACTTGTGGCACCCAGAACAAACGCCACAACTGCATCACATGGTCGATGCGAAGTGCCTTTGCATGAACAAGCGCGCTACGAACCATATGGATAAACGGAAGGAAACCAACTGCAGCTAAGCCGGTTGGGCTAAACGCCGGCAATCCCCAACGCTGACCATCACGGTTGTGTCGATCTGGTGGGCAGCCAACTTCGGCAGTGAACACCAAAATATCCTGCCAGTTCCACGCATCAAAGCCGCCACCATCAAAACCAACAGCGATGTCCGCAACAAGGTCGACGCCTTGATTCGCAGCAACTCCAAGCTGTTGATCGCAGATGAACTGCAACCACGATTGGAAGGCGATTTCATCTTCGTTGTGTGACATCCATTCCAAAACAGCTGGACTGTCTGGGCGGCTCCATTTGGTGTCCCAGGTTTGCCAAGGCAAACCAAGTTCGTCGCTGAGAGCCATGAACGCTGCGAAGTTGCGCAAGCTCTGACCACGCTGTTTGACCCAGTCATCACAATCTTCGCCACCGGTTGAGCCATTGGCTTCCCAGATGCGGCGAAGAGCCTCGCGTTTGATTGGCCACACTTTTGAACGGTCGATGATGCGCTCGGCATTAAGTGCCAAAGCCTGTTCGCGAAGATCACTGAGATCTGCTGTGGTTGGGATCTTGTCAACCGCGATGTAGAGAACTTGCAACCATTCGCGAGACGATGGTGAATATGGTGAAGCCAACGGATCTGAGCCCATATTGCCTGCATGCAATGGGCATGTGAGTACGAATCCAGCACCACTGTGACCAGCTAGCTTAGAAAGTTTGGCAAGGTCACCGAAGTCACCAATACCCCACGAGCGCTCAGTGCGTGCCGCATACAGCTGAATGGACCAGCCGAATGACCGCGGTGGGGTCG
Organism: Actinomycetota bacterium; assembly: GCA_041158285.1. Classification (GTDB taxonomy): domain Bacteria; phylum Actinomycetota; class Actinomycetes; order S36-B12; family UBA5976; genus JAFMIT01. Next base: position 2,743 of record JBEBBR010000155.1, on the reverse strand, counting down.
CCAACTTTTCAGGTGCGCCGAAAACCAACTGAGTTTGGCCGTTTGGCAAGTGGAGTGCGTGGTAACCAATGGCATCGATAGGAAGGATTCCCTCGATGTTCATCTCACGGCCGTCGCCCAAGGTGATGTGCCCATGAAGATCTGGGTGCCAACGACCAGGAGTGGCGATGATTGGAGGCAAGGTATCGGTCTGCGCCAGGAATAGTTCGTAGAGCCATTCCAAGGTGTTTTCGGGGATCTGCCGTTCGATATCAAAAGCGTCGAAGAAGCTTGGTTGGACACCGCGGGTCGAAACGTAATCGAGCATCTGGTCGCGTGTAAGGCGTTGAGTCATATGCGCCATTTTATCTTTCGGGCAGCATGCGGCTCGCTCGACTGTCCGATTTGTGGGAATTTGTGACAGTGCAAGCGGTTACATCACTACTTTGTTGACACACTCACGAGAGATAGGCCGGTCGGCACCTTGATTTTGGATTCCAGCTTCAAAAGTGCCAGGAAAATTGGGTCGAGAACCTTGAGGACCCAGGTATGGCTCTTGGTTGATTTGAACACCTTGTTGAAGTCACGACGGCGACCCAACACGTATGGGAGTCGACGCAAAATGAAGGCCGGAATTACGAAAAGGAAGAACAAGAACTCAATGGTGTGGTTCTTGAAACCTGCTTGATCGAGACTGTCCTTGAGACCTTTGCGCGAGTAGCGAAGGAAGTGTCCGATCGAGGTATCGAAATCGCTGAACAGCCACTGGTTTGCTGGCACGGTAGTGATGAGAACTCCCCCAGGTTTGAGCACTCGATAGATCTCAGCGAGGACTACTTCTGGCTGTGGCAAGTGCTCAAGCACATCGAAGATTCCGACCGCTTCGAGGGAATTATCAGGCAAGTTGAGCTGTTCCAAAGTCTGCCAATAGGAATGAATTCCTGCTCGGGCTGTCGTCTCAGCGCCCTGACGTAGAGGTTCGATTGCAATGACAGCAAGCCCACGATCGCGTAGCGGATAGGCGACATTGCCGTCGCCCGCACCGATCTCCCACATCACCTTGCGGTTGTGAGATTCCAAGAATTCGGCAATCTTGGCGGCACGATGCATCGCCCAGACACCAGCTGACTCACGGTTGCCTTGTTCGGCATCGTAGGCAGCAGCTGGGAAAGAAATCGTTGACTCATCAACCGACTGCAGATGACGAACACCTGCGGTATCCGCTGGCAACTCATTCCACCCTAAGGATTCAAGTCGCTGAATTTCTGCCTGAACGAGAGTTTCGTAGTTCTTCTGCATGACACGATTCTAAGCAACGATGGTCAGATCCAGACCCATCTCCCAGTCTTGACCTTTTTTGCCAACGGTGGCCACCAGTGTTCGGTTGCTCTAAGTGAAAATTTCCACCGCGAACTTGCTTGGGATTTCATATTTCAAGTTCACTAGAGCTTTAGGCGTTGACCAAACTCCAGAAGAATTTCGCACAGAAATGTTCAGCACTTTTTGAGCCAGGTCAGATTTGATGGAGAAGATGGCTGGTTGTCCGCCTTTGACCCCGAACTCCACAACCCATTGATTTGAAGTAGGCCCCCACACCTTTGATGAAGCTAACGATCCAACAACTCCAACGCGTGCGACAGCATCCGATGAGGCCTTGGCGTAGTAGGAGTATTCAGCCCAGATTTTTTCGCCGATGGCAACAAGATGGAGATCTTCAGTTGCATGACCCAAAGCTAACGCCGCCACATCAACATCATTGAAGTTGGTGCCAATCGATGCGCTGTATTCCACATGGGCTGTATTTGGATTATTACCTAGAGAGCGAGTCCAACTAACTGCTGACTTTCCACCTTCGGTTATTTCAAGACCCTCAAGGAAAAAGCTGTAACTATCAATAACATTTACAAATTTCAAAACATCAATTTTTTCTGGTGTTGACCAGGCGGCTGTTGGAGACTCGCGGCGTGCAGAAAAAATCGCCATGACAGCGTTTTTCAAAGTGTAATTTTTCACATCTGGTGCACGAGTGGTCATCCATGCCATCACCTGATTGCCAGACGAATTTGTTGCAAGATACACATCAGAAACTGAAAAGCCACATAGTTCAATCGTCTTCGCACAAGCTCCAAACACTGAGTCATTACGAATATCTGCGACATCTGCATATACCCACTCAGCAGAATTATCTGCTCGAGTCCAAGTCACATAACCACTTTCCTGAACGGTTGAGAGAGTTCCAGCGACCGTGACAGAAGTACCGCTCGATACAACTTCAAGTTCACGATTCCAAGTTCCAGAAATCTGGCTTTGCGGAAGATTCGTTTCTGCACTCCATGAACTAGCGTTAGGGGCCAGTTCGCGATAAACAACATATTCATCTGAAACCCAAGCAACAAAAATGCTGCCGTCACTGCGGACGGTCACTTGTGGATTTGCAAATGGCGACCAGTCGACGGTACCGATTTTGAGTTTTGCGGACCATGCACTGCTCCCGCGTTTGTAACTCACCCAGATGTAAGAAGTGTCCGCATCTGCACGAGTGTTCCAAACTGTGGAATTCACTGATCCATTTGCTGATGCATCTTTAGAAGTGACATTGGTCTGACCACCTGACAGTTCAACTGCTTGGGCAGATGTATTGGCTGTTAGTGCAACGGCTGCGGTGATGGTTGAAATCACAAGGCGCTTAAACATGATGAGTCCTACTTCAGGTGAGTGCTAATTATCGAATAGCGAATCTATCGGCCCAAAGTATTGCGAGAAA
>JBEBBR010000154.1:0-2507 GCA_041158285.1 Actinomycetota bacterium | reverse complement strand
CATGTTCACAACTTTTCCTAGTTTGCGAACCGCCTTGGTGATGGTGCAAGCAGAAGTTGCAGATCGATTAGCGGCAGAACCAGGTTCACGTACCTACGGTGTGCCAAGTGTCAAGGCGCGGTGGTTTGGTGATGTGAAGAAAGCTGGAACTATCGGTCGGAATGTTTTTTGGCCAGCGCCAAATGTTGATAGTGCTTTGGTGCAGATCAACCGCTACGAAAATCCACCTGCTGACATCAAGCAAGCATCACTCTTCGCCTGCATCGACGCTGCATTTTCACAGCGCCGCAAAATGTTGCGTTCCGCACTTTCAAGTTGGGCAGGTGGCTCTGCTCGAGCTGAAGAGATTTTGCGTGCGGCAGGCGTTGAACCCACGTTGCGTGGCGAACAACTAACCGTTGCTGATTTCGTGCGGATCACCCAAGCTGCTGACGAGGTGGCACATGCGTAATCCGCAGAAGGTTTTCGTGCAGGCGCCTGCGAAAGTGAATCTCGCTTTGATGGTGGGTGCGGTGGCACCTAACGGTTTCCATCCTGTCGAAACTATTTATCAAGCAGTGAATCTTTACGATGACATCATTGCGACTGCTGCGCCAACTTTGTCTTTGACTGTTGAAGGTGAAGGTGCAGAACTCGCAGGGGATGGGCCAAGCAACCTTGCTTGGAAAGCTGCTGTTTTGCTTGCGCAAACTGCGGGGATCGAACCAGCAGTGGCACTTCACATTCGCAAACGAATTCCAGTTGCGGGTGGCATGGCTGGCGGAAGTGCAGATGCAGCCGGTGCACTGATTGCATGCGATGCGTTGTGGAATCTCGGAACGCCACGCGAAGAACTACTTGCATTGGCGGCGCAGCTCGGTAGTGACATTCCGTTTTCGGTTGTTGGTGGAACCGCGCTTGGTCGAGGTCGTGGAGATGAACTCACCACACTCATCGCCCGTGGAGATTTTCACTGGGTATTCGCATTGAGTGATGATGGTCTCTCAACTCCAGCGGTGTACAAAGAATTTGATAGTGGCAGCGACATTGTGGAATCTCCAGAAGTCTCTCATGCACTGGTTGCAGCAATTTCCGCTGGCGATGTCAAAGCAGCGGCAGCACTTTTTATAAATGATTTACAAGCTCCAGCACTTCGTCTGAAGCCTTCTCTCGCGCAGGTATTACGTATCGGCAACGAACTTGGTGCGCAAGCTTCATTGGTTTCTGGCAGTGGCCCAACCTGTGCATTCCTCGCTAAGTCTGAGGAACATGCAATTGACTTAGCAATTGAATTGCAGGCATCAGGATTCGTGTCGAGAACTGTTCGCGCATCCGGACCGGTCAAAGGCGCTCACGTAGTCTCCATCGACTACTAACTCAGAGTGAGTCCTACTGACCTTCGTTACTAAATGGTGCGATCAGGTTCTTCAAAGATTGCGCGAGTGCTGTTCGTTCATCCGCTGGAAGCACATCCAAAATCGCATGTTCGCGTTGCAGTAGATCTGACAAAGCAGCATCTACTCGCGCCAAGCCCACCGCCGTGAGTTCCACTAAAACGCCTCGACCGTCAGCAGGGTCTGGAAGGCGATTAACCATCTTGCTCGTCGATAAACGATTGATGCGGTTGGTCATCGAGCCGCTAGTGACATGTGTTTGTCGCATGAGTTCACCAGCGCTGAGAACGAATGGCGCACCTACACGACGAAGTGCGGCCAACACATCAAATTCCCAGGTTTCTAAATCGTGGGCTTCGAAAGCTTCTGCACGTGCGCGATCAAGATGATGTGCAAGTCGCGTGATGCGTGACAAAACAGCAAGAGGTTCGACATCAAGGTCAGGGCGTTGGGTCTGCCACGCCGCAACGATGATGTCGACTTCATCCTCTGCGTTGCTCATGTTTTAGTTCTTGTAACTTTCAGGAAGTCCGTACACGACGATTTCAGAAAGTTCGCGGCGGGAACGAGGAAGCTCTTCGCGAGTGCGAAGTTCACCTTCGAGAGTTTCGGCAGCGACCTGCGTGCCAATAGCCATCATGATGACTGGTTCCACATGTTCCACTAAGCCGAGAGCTTCAGCAACAACGGAAGCTTTGAATCCAGCCATTTGATGAACTGCGAGATCCATCGCGGTGGCCTGCACAGTGATTGCACTGCCAGCTAAACCAGCTTCGTACATTCCCCATTTACGAGGTTTGCCATCTGCATCGAGTGTGTCAACGCAGATCACCAAAAGTGCCGAAGCTGCCGGTGCCCAACTCTTGTTGAAACCAGCGAGTGATTCAGCGAAGGTTTCGAACATTGCATCACCACGTCGTGCGATAGCAATTCGCCACGGTTGAATGTTGTTGCCCGATGGTGCCCAACGAGCAGCCTCGAGCAGCGCTACGAGTTCGTCGTCGGTCAATGTTGCGTTGGCATCAAAACCGCGTGGACTCCAACGCTCTTGGAGAAGTGGATGAAGTGGGACAGATGTATGAGCAGGTTTTTTCATTATCTCTTCTGTTTCGTATGAATGAGTATTAACGGCCT
>JBEBBR010000153.1:0-10588 GCA_041158285.1 Actinomycetota bacterium | reverse complement strand
TGAAGGTGTTATCCCTTCACGCGAACTTTCTATCAAGCATGACGTAGACCCAACCCAGGTTGTTAAGGTCGGCGACACTGTTGAAGCTCTCGTTCTTCAGAAAGAAGACAAAGAGGGTCGTTTGATTCTTTCCAAGAAGCGCGCTCAGTACGAACGTGCATGGGGAGACATCGAAAAAGTTAAAGAAGCAGACGGCGTCGTTAAGGGCACCGTTATTGAGGTCGTCAAGGGCGGTCTCATCCTCGACATCGGACTTCGTGGCTTCTTGCCTGCTTCACTTGTTGAAATGCGTCGCGTACGCGATCTCGCTCCATACATTGGTAAAGAAATCGAAGCCAAGATCATTGAGCTCGATAAAAACCGCAACAATGTTGTGTTGAGCCGTCGCGCATTCCTTGAACATTCACAGTCAGAATCACGTAGCACCTTCCTTCACAACCTCGCTAAGGGACAGATCCGCAAGGGTGTTGTTTCTTCGATCGTTAACTTCGGTGCGTTCGTTGATCTTGGTGGCGTTGATGGTTTGGTTCACGTTTCTGAACTTTCATGGAAGCACATTGACCATCCAAACGAAGTTGTCGAAGTTGGCACTGAGGTCACTGTTGAGGTTCTTGAAGTTGATATGGATCGCGAACGCGTTTCCTTGTCACTCAAGTCAACCCAAGAAGATCCATGGCAGCAGTTCGCACGCACCCACCAGTTGGGTCAGATCGTGCCAGGTAATGTCACCAAGCTCGTTCCATTCGGCGCATTTGTTCGCGTTCAGGATGGCATCGAAGGTTTGGTTCACATTTCTGAACTTGCAGAACGTCACGTTGAAATCCCAGAACAGGTTGTTCAGGTTAACGATCAGGTTATGGTCAAGGTTATTGACATCGACCTCGAACGTCGCCGTATTTCCTTGTCACTCAAGCAGGCTAATGAGTCTGGTGTTGGTGACGCTTCTGAAGGTTTCGATCCATACCTTTACGGCATGCCTGCTTCTTACGACGAAGCTGGCGCCTACATTGGACCAGAGGGCTTCGACCCAGAAACTGGCGAATGGAAACCAGGTTCAGAAGATCAGCGTGCAGAGTGGGAGCGTCAGTACGCCGAAGCTCACACCCGTTGGGAAGCACACCGCACCCAGTTGGCTGAAGCCGCAGTTGCTGATGCAGCCGCAGCTGAAGACACCAACTACAGCAGCGAAACCCCGGTCGAAGGCACTCTTGCTGACGATGCAGGTCTTGCAGCATTGCGTGATCAACTCAACTCCTAAGCACTACCTTTCAAAGGGCCTCACTTCGGTGAGGCCCTTTGTCATTCCTGCTGAGAGAATGGGCATATGACAGTGATCTTCGTATCTGGGCTGATTGGCGCTGGGAAGTCGGAATTTTGTGCCTACCTTCAGCAGTGCGGTGCAGATGTTGTTTCGGCCGATGTACTGGTGGCCGAGATGTACGAAGACGCAGACTGGTGTCGCTCTTTGGAGAACGCGCTAGGGCGAGAGTTTCGCAAAACCAACAAACAATTCGACAAAGCCAAACTTGCGCAAACAGTTTTCAACTCACCTGAACTTTTGGAGACCCTTGAGCAGTTCATTCATCCGCAAGTAAAAGCGCTTTTGCAACAGCGAATTACTCAATCGACTACTTCGGTATTTGTGTATGAAATTCCCATCCTGCGAACCGATACAGACCTTTCACTTGCAGATGTCGTGGTTCTCGTTGAGGCTCCACGAGCTCTGCGCCTCGAAAGACTTATTGCACGAGGTATGAGTTCGACTGATGCCACACAACGGATGCTGATCCAGGAGCAAGATTCCGATCGCGTATCCACAGCAGATGTGATTGTCGAAAATGCCGGAACCCAGAATGATTTACGTACTCAAGCGCAGATGCTGTTTGAGAAATGGAGTACTCAATGACTCGGCCAGTAAGTGATCTTGAACGTGAGTTGAAGCCGTTCGCCGTAATTTCTGATTACACACCTGCTGGTGATCAGCCAACTGCTATTGCCGAAATTGCTAAACGCATTCGAGCAGGGGAGCAGGACGTGGTTTTGATGGGTGCCACCGGTACCGGAAAATCTGCGACCACTGCATGGTTGATCGAAGAATTGCAACGTCCTACTTTGGTGATGGCACCAAACAAAACTCTTGCAGCGCAGCTTGCGCAGGAGTTTCGTGAACTTCTTCCCAACAATGCGGTTGAGTATTTTGTTTCGTATTACGACTACTACCAGCCTGAAGCGTATGTGCCACAAACCGATACGTTTATCGAAAAAGATTCTTCCATCAACGCAGAAGTTGAACGATTACGTTATTCGGCGACATACTCGCTTCTAACGCGTAGAGATGTTGTGGTGGTCTCAACTGTTTCCTGCATTTATGGTCTCGGAACTCCACAGGAGTATGTGGATCGAATGGTCACTCTTAGCGTCGGCGAAGAGATTGAACGCAACGCTTTATTACGCAGACTCGTAGAGATTCAGTACAACCGTAACGACATTGCGTTCGAACGTGGAACATTTCGAGTGCGTGGAGATACTGTCGAAGTGTTTCCTGTGTATGAAGAGCACCCTTTGCGGATTGAGTTTTTCGGTGATGAAATCGAACAGTTGATGGTTTTAGATCCAGTCACAGGGGAGATCATCAAGAATCAAGACAAGATTTACATCTTTCCAGCGACTCACTATGTGGCAAGTCCCGAGCGAATGTCTCGAGCCATTGCAGACATTGAATCTGAGTTGCAGGTTCGGCTCTCTGAGTTCGAGACTCAAGGAAAACTTCTCGAAGCTCAACGCATCAAACTTCGTACTCAACATGATCTCGAAATGCTTCAACAAATTGGAACGTGTTCTGGGGTTGAGAACTATTCCAAGCATTTGGACGGGCGTGAGTCAGGATCGCCGCCCAACTGCTTACTGGACTATTTTCCTGAAGACTTCTTAGTGGTTATTGACGAAAGTCATGTGACAGTTCCACAAATCGGTGGCATGTACGAAGGTGATGCGAGCCGTAAACGTACATTGGTTGAGCACGGTTTCCGGCTCCCGAGTGCGATGGACAATCGCCCATTGCGCTGGGCGGAATTTGAAGAACGTACTGGTCAAACCGTTTATCTATCTGCAACCCCTGGAAAATATGAACTTGAAAAAGTTAACAACGATGTGGTTGAACAAGTTATTCGTCCGACTGGTTTGGTGGACCCAGAGATCATTCTCAAGCCGACTAAAGGGCAGATTGATGATCTTTTGCACGAAATTCGAATTCGTGTCGAAAAAGATGAACGTGTTCTTGTCACGACGTTGACCAAGAAGATGTCGGAAGATCTGACTGACTATTTCCTTGAACAAGGAATCAAGGTTCGTTACCTTCACTCAGAAGTGGACACTCTTCGTCGAGTAGAACTGCTACGCGAACTTCGTATGGGTGAATTTGATGTTCTGGTTGGTATCAATCTTTTACGTGAAGGTTTGGACCTTCCTGAAGTTTCACTCGTTGCGATTCTCGATGCCGACAAAGCAGGATTCCTCAGATCAGCAACATCCTTGATTCAGACCATTGGGCGCGCAGCTCGTAACGTTTCAGGGCAAGTTCATATGTATGCCGACTCAATCACACCGGCCATGGCTCATGCCATTGAAGAAACTAATCGCCGTCGGGCTAAGCAAATTGCCTACAACCAAGAGCGTGGAATCGATCCACAGCCGTTGCGCAAGAAGATTGCAGACATCACCGACTCCATCGCACGGGAATCTGCTGAAACCGAACAAGTTATTGCTCAAAGCAAAGCTCTACGTGCTTCACTTCCAGCCGGTTCATCTCGTGCCATCAGTGACATCGTTGATTTGATTGAAGAATTGACTCAATCAATGCAAGCTGCCGCAGCATCACTTCAATTCGAAGTTGCGGGTAGATACCGAGACGAAATTCAAGATTTGCGCAAGGAACTGCGAGGGATGAAAGAGGGCGGTGCCTAATACATGGCACACTACCCCCATGGACATTCCTCTGTGGTTATCAATAGGTACAGCAGTGGGTTTTGTCCTTGTGCTCTTAGCAGACTTCTTCATCGTCGATAGCAAACCTCATACATTCACTACCAAAGACGCTGCCAAGTGGGTCGCGGTCTACGTCGGGCTTGCCATCGGTTTCGCGGCACTGCTGTTCACTATGTATGGCACCGAGATCGCAGGTCAATTCGTCGCCGGATATTTGACGGAATACAGCCTGAGCGTTGACAATCTTTTTGTCTTCCTGGTCATCATGACTTCATTTGCTGTGCCAGCAACTGCACAACACAGAGTGCTACTCGTAGGCGTCATCTTGGCACTCGTCTTACGTGCCATGTTAATCATGGTTGGCGTGAGTGCCATTCATGCCTTCGAACCTGTGTTTCTCTTGTTTGGCGCCTTCTTGTTGTGGACCGCGTACAAAGTCGCAACCGATCACGAGACTTCAGAAACAGATATCAAAGACAAGCCGATAGTTCGCCTCGCTTCAAAAATTATGCCCACCCACCACGAGTTTGTGGACAACAAACTTGTGGTGTTGATTGATGGCGTCAAACACCTCACACCCATGGCTCTGGTCATGCTCGCTATCGGTGGCACTGACATCATGTTCGCCCTCGACAGCATTCCAGCTGTACTGGGATTAACTTCAGAGCCCTTCCTCGTGCTCACGAGTAATGCATTCGCCCTGATGGGTTTGCGCCAGTTGTACTTCCTACTCAACACCTTGATCGCTCGACTTGTTCACCTAGCCCGCGGTCTTGCCATTATTTTGGCTTTCATCGGCATCAAATTGCTCATCATGGGCTTCGAAGCGGCGACCAAAACTGAAATTCTCGACATCAACACGTTCGTCAGCCTCGGTGTCATCATCGTGGTTTTGACCGTAACCACTATTACCTCCCTCTATGCCTCTCGTAAGGAGAGTGCGATTACCCAAGCGTCTATCGACGACGCTGAGTAGGCTGCGCTCACACAACGTGAGGAGTCGGTGGTGGAAGACCGCCTAGTAATTAGAGGTGCTCGTGAGCACAATCTCAAAGATGTTTCCCTAGAACTACCTCGAAACTCTTTAATTGTTTTCACCGGCCTTTCCGGCTCCGGTAAGTCCAGTCTTGCTTTCGACACCATCTTCGCTGAAGGTCAACGTCGCTATGTCGAGAGTCTCTCGGCATACGCACGCCAGTTCCTCGGCCAAATGGACAAACCCGATGTGGACTTCATCGAAGGTTTATCCCCAGCCGTCTCTATCGATCAAAAATCGACCTCCCGAAATCCTCGCTCCACGGTCGGAACCATCACCGAGGTCTATGACTATTTGCGTTTGTTGTTTGCACGTATTGGTCAGCCTCATTGTCCTGAATGTGGCAAAGAAATCTCGCGACAATCTCCACAGCAAATTGTGGATCAGATTTTGGCGTTACCCGAGGGTGAAAAGTTTCAAGTACTTGCACCGGTCATTCGCGAACGAAAAGGTGAATACACCGATCTCTTCCGTGTTCTTTTGGCACAGGGTTACACCCGCGTTCGTGTTGATGGCACTGTTCATGTGCTACCAGATGTTCCGACTCTCAAGAAGCAGGAAAAACATTCGATCGAGGTTGTCGTTGACCGCCTTCAAGTTAAAGCTACTGCCCGTCAACGCATTACGGACAGCGTTGAGAATGCGCTTGGTATCGCTGACGGCACAGTTATTTTGGATTTTGTAGATCGAGCCGACGACGACCCTCACAAGGAAATGTTGTTCAGTGAACATCTTGCCTGTATTGACGACGGACTTTCATTCGAAGTTCTTGAACCGCGAAGCTTCTCCTTCAACTCGCCATTTGGTGCGTGTCCTGCGTGTGCAGGTCTGGGAACGCAAATGGAAGTTGATGTTGATCTGATCATTCCTGATCCCGAAATGAGCATCGCCGAAGGTGCGATTGCTCCTTGGTCTAGTGGCCATGTCAATGAATATTTCGCTCGGTTGCTAGAAGCGTTAGCGAACGAACTTGAATTTGATTTGCGTACACCGTGGAACAAACTTCCTGCCAAAATCAAAAAGGCTGTTCTTCATGGTCATGATCACGAAGTGCACGTCAAATACAAGAATCGTTACGGACGTACTCGTTCATATGACACAGGTTTCGAAGGTGTTGTTCCATTTCTTCAACGCAGACATGCAGAATCAGAGACAGACTCAGGGCGTGAACGCTTTGAAGGTTATATGCGATTGGTCAACTGCCCAGATTGCAATGGAAATCGACTCAAGCCCGTAGTACTTGCAGTGACTATTAACAAAAAGAACATTGCTGATGTTGCTGCCATGCCAATTGGTGAATGTGCAGAGTTTCTCGCAAAACTAAAACTCAAAGCTCGAGACAAGGCAATTGCTGAACGGGTTCTCAAAGAAGTTAATGAACGTTTGCGCTTCCTCGTAGATGTTGGACTTGATTATTTGAGTCTTGAACGACCAGCAGCCACTCTCGCAGGTGGTGAGGCCCAGAGAATTCGCCTTGCTACTCAGATCGGTTCTGGGTTGGTTGGTGTTCTTTATGTATTGGACGAACCAAGTATTGGTTTGCATCAACGGGATAATCATCGTCTCATCGAGACCTTGGTGCGACTTCGTGATCTCGGGAACACACTTATCGTGGTTGAACACGATGAAGACACCATAAAAGTTGCTGACTGGATTGTGGACATTGGGCCAGGGGCTGGTGAACATGGTGGTGAAGTTGTTGTCAGCGGTACTTACAAGGATTTACTGAACGCTAAAAACTCTTTGACTGGAGATTACATCTCTGGCCGCAAATCCATTGTTGTTCCGAAGACTCGTCGTGAGACAGATGCGGATCGCGTACTTCGAGTCGAAGGTGCAGCTGAAAACAATCTCAAGAATGTGACTGTGGATTTCCCACTTGGTGTTTTCACTGCAGTCACTGGTGTGAGCGGTTCTGGAAAATCAACCCTCGTCAACGACATTCTTTACACCTCACTTGCACGAGAGTTAAACGGTTCCCGACAAGTACCTGGCAAACATAAGCGAGTTCGTGGTTTTGAACACCTAGACAAAGTTGTTCACGTGGATCAGAGTCCAATTGGTCGTACTCCGCGTTCGAATCCTGCCACTTACACAGGTGTGTTCGATCATGTCCGCAAACTTTTCGCGGAGACCACCGAAGCCAAGATTCGTGGATACCAACAAGGCCGTTTCTCATTCAATGTGAAAGGCGGCCGGTGTGAAGCTTGCACTGGCGATGGCACGATCCGAATTGAAATGAACTTCTTGCCAGATGTTTACGTTCCATGTGAAGTGTGTCATGGAGCCCGTTACAACCGAGAAACTCTTGAGGTTCATTACAAGGGCAAAACCATTGCGGACATTTTGGATATGCCAATCGAAGAAGGTTTGGAGTTCTTTGAGCCAATTCCTCCAATTGCTCGTCATCTGAAAACTTTGGTAGATGTGGGATTGGGTTACGTTCGTCTTGGACAGTCGGCTCCGACTCTTTCAGGTGGTGAAGCTCAACGCGTTAAGTTGGCATCTGAATTGCAGAAGCGATCAACTGGTCGAACTGTGTATGTTCTTGATGAACCAACCACTGGTTTACATTTTGAAGACATTCGCAAACTTTTGTTAGTTTTGCAGTCGCTTGTTGACAAAGGTAACTCGGTCATTGTGATCGAACATAACCTCGATGTTGTGAAGTCGGCTGACTGGGTAATCGATATGGGACCAGAAGGCGGACATCGCGGTGGCGAAGTTGTTGCGTCTGGAACACCGGAAGATGTCGCGATGGTTGCCATGAGTCATACAGGTCAGTACCTCAAACCGTTATTGAAGTAACCGCATGGCTGATCCCTCAACCTATCGACCCAAAACCAGTGAGATACCAACTGATGCTGGTGTCTATCGGTATTGGGATGAGTTCGATCGCGTTATTTATGTTGGTAAGGCCAAAAATCTTCGCAACCGCTTAACTTCATATTTCACAGATCCTGCCAATCTTCATCATCGCACGTGGACGATGCTGAATACGGCGGTTCGCGTCGATTGGGTGACAGTTGCTTCCGAAGTTGAAGCGCTTCAGCTTGAGCATTCGTGGATTAAGGAATTCGATCCACGATTCAATGTGAGATTTCGCGATGACAAGTCGTATCCCTGGTTAGCGATTTCTACATCTGAAAAATTTCCACGTGTGATGGTAGTTCGGGGTGAACGCCGTAAGGGCTGGAAGTACTTCGGACCTTACGTACAAGCGTGGGCCATCCGAGACACCATTGATCGTTTGCTCAGAGTGTTTCCGGTTCGTACCTGCTCTGAGAATGTCTTCAAGCGAGCAAAAGCGTCTGGTCGCCCATGTTTGTTGGGCTACATCGATAAATGTTCGGCGCCATGTGTAGACAAGATTTCCGAAGCGGATCATCGGGAATTGGTTTCTGGATTTATTTCTCTCGTTGAGGGCGACACGAGTCGCATTATTAAACGTTTGCAAAGCGAAATGTCGATAGCTTCGGACGAATTGGAATTTGAACGAGCTGCACGTCTCCGAGATGACATTGCGGCGGTGGAGTCCGTGGCTCAAAAGAGTGCGGTGGTGCTGAGTCCAGATGCCGATGTAGACGTGATAGCAATTCATGATGATGAACTAGCAGCTGGTGTTCAGATATTTCACGTGCGTAGCGGCAGAGTGCGTGGTGAACGAGGTTTCGTCACCGACAAAACTGAAGACACAGATGCATCCGGAATCATGGTTCGCGTATTGCAGCAGATGTATTCAGCAGATGGGGGAGAGACGCCGCCGCGAGAAATCGTTGTTAGTCATGATCCTCAAGATGTTGAGGTTGTGTCTCAATGGCTAAGTCAGCGACGAGGGTCTGCAGTAGACATTCGAGTTCCACAACGTGGATCGAAGAAACTTCTGATGGAAACTGTTGTTCGTAATGCTGAACAATCTTTGGCAAGTTATCGAGCCAAACGCGGTGCAGACATTGCATCACGTGGACATGCACTGGAAGAGATCGCTGAATACCTCGACCTCAAACAAGCCCCACTTCGTATTGAATGTATTGACGTGTCACATCTTGATGGAACAGATGTGGTTGCGTCATTGGTTGTTTTTGAGGATGGTCTACCACTGAAATCTGACTACCGAAGATTTGTGATCAAACATGGTCAAGGTAATGACGATGTTCGAAGCATTGCTGAAGTTGTGACGAGACGTTTCAAACATGTGGAGCCAGATGTTGCCGAAGGGCAATCAGCACCCCGCAAGAGATTTGCTTATCCGCCGCAGCTGCTTGTGGTTGATGGTGGAAAACCTCAAATCAATGCTGCCGCTGAAGCCTTAGCAATGATCGGTGTTGATATAGCGGTCGTGGGGCTAGCCAAGCGGTTAGAGGAATTGTGGCTACCTGATTCATCTGATCCTGTAATCATGCCGCGCACGAGTGAGGGACTTTTCCTCCTTCAAAGAATTCGTGATGAAGCCCATCGATTTGCAATCGGACACCAAAGAAATCGGGCACGGAAATCATTAATGGATTCCATCCTTGACGATATTTCTGGGTTAGGCCCAGCTCGGAAGAAATCTCTCATCAAGCATTTCGGCTCTGTGAAAAAGCTCCGAGCCGCAACCGTCGAGGAGATAGCCGAAATACCAGGAGTCGGTGCCCAACTTGCTGAAAGCATTCATGGGCAACTTGCCGCTATGGAATCAACCCCTGCGCTCAATACGGCCACAGGAGAAATCATTGAGGGTTCTTGACTCATCTGAGAGGGTTAGCCTCTGAAAGGGAGATTCAATGTCGTCAGATTTAGAACTCGTTGTGCTCACTGGATTGTCAGGAGCTGGTCGCTCGACTGCAGCTCATGCACTCGAAGATATCGGTTTCATGGTTCTCGACAACCTTCCGCCACAGCTGCTGCCTGAAGCTGTAGGACTTGTTGAGTCGCGTAAAGAAGTTCAAAAAATCGCGATTGTGGCTGACTCACGTGGTGGCAGTCTTTTTCATGCACTCGAAAACGCCATTGCCGAAGTGCGCAGCAAAGTTGGCAAAGTCACCATCGTTTTTCTTGAGGCAAGTGACCACGCGTTAGTACGTAGGTTTGAATCCTCTCGCCGACCTCATCCAATGCAAGGTGATGGTGCACTACTTCCAGCTGTGCAAGCTGAACGGGAATTGTTGATGAGCTTGCGAGATCAAGCAGATCTCATCATCGATACCACGGAACGAAATGTGCACGATTTGCGTCGCGCGATTGATGCCGCATTTGATAATGAGTCTGCAGTACTTCGAGCAACCATCACATCATTTGGATTCAAGTACGGAATTCCGGTTGATGCTGATTACGTCGCTGACGTTCGTTTCTTGCCAAATCCTTTTTGGCAAGAAGAACTCAAACATCTCACAGGTACCGATGCTGCCGTCAACGACTATGTTGTTTCGCATACTGATGCTCAGTTATTTCTCGACAAGTTCACTGACTTGCTCAACCTCGTGACAGATGGCTACATCCGCGAAGGCAAGCGGTATGTGACTGTCGCTATTGGTTGCACAGGTGGGCAACATCGCAGTGTTGCGATTGCCGAAAATCTCACGGCTC